>NZ_DXVR01000021.1:6260-38565 GCF_019417265.1 Bacteroides sp. | reverse complement strand
TTTACAAAATATCCATTAATAACACGAGAATCGAAATTATTTGCGGAAATTAGGAATAATAAAAAGAGGATTCTTTTTTAATATAACATGAAGAACTTCTTCTGAAATGTAGGTTTCTGTATTGAAATAGTTATCGCTGCCATATTGGTTTTCTTCCAAATTACCTGTATGTAACACCAATGCCATATTCTCCAACGACTCTACGTCCCGGATATTTTCCATCGAGGGCATCCCTTTCGTACAGTCAATTACCAACCTCGAAATCTTATATTCAGACTTTTACGGCACCGTAGTATAACAATCCAAATGAGTACCTACGTGCCCTCTTGCTCCTATTTTATCAGCCTGAGTATCAGCCCATATGACTGCCGGAGAATTTTCATTTAAAGTAACATGCAATTTCTTCATATATATTTTTTTCTTATAAATACATTTATTACAGATGCCGTCTTACAACTTCTGGGCTATATAGAAGCCATAGCTGTAATAGTCCTTATATTTTTTGTAGAAATCAACTTCCTGTATATCCCTTTCAACAATCATTTTAGCTGTTTCATCATCACCAAACTTCTCTAAAAAGCCCTTGTGACTTTCCAAAAGAGGAATATAATAGTTGTCAAGCCAGCAATCCTCGGAAAGTATAAAATGACCAAGAACCTTATATCCTGCCTCTTCAAGAACTCTTATTTTACCGGCAACTGTATCAATCTCAGAATACTCACCGTTCCAGAAATCCTCCAGTTCTTTTGGACGACTGTTGGTTATCCATGATAACTCTGAAACAGCCAGTATTCCACCCGGTTTAATAAAATCTTTCCAATAATTAATACCTTTCCTGAAACCTATATTGTAAACAGCACCCTCGGACCAAATAATGTCAAACTCTTCTTTATCAAAAGGAAGACTGTCCATTGACGCCTCCAATGTCTTGATTTGAGCTGACATATTTTCTTCCTTACAGCAACTTTCCAGATTTTCAAGGAATTCACCAAACAAATCCACTGCTATAATTTCTCCTTTAAGTTTTTCAGCCAATACAACAGTCTGTCCTCCTGTTCCGCAACCGATATCAGCTATTTTATAGGATTTATCTGTATCTACTTTAGCCAGTCTGAGCGCAAGACTTACGAATTCTTCACTACCAGGCCCTTGCCTTTTATTATTACGATGCAGATGCATCATCAATTCCATTTCATCCATGTTCTCTTTTTTACTCTTTAATTTTTATACCCAATTAGATATTTCAATAGAAGCAAATATATGCTTTTATCATCCAAACACCCAGACATTTCGAGTAAAAAATGAATTATTTGTCAAATCCGGTCAGATTTTGAGTTTTTTTTGTACTTTTACGTGTCTTATTATTGGAATAGCTAAAACTGACAAAAAACTGCCTGTGAATTTTTATATTGACAAATACATGCATACATTTCTTGGTGCTGACTATAGTCAGCACCAAAATTCGCCCGGTCATTTCAGCTATAAGACCGGCAAACAACAAACCATTAATACATAAATATAAAAAACAAAATACAATGTACAACAATACTTTTGGAAATATATTCCGTCTGACAAGCTTCGGCGAATCGCACGGTAAAGGCATAGGAGGAGTGATTGACGGCTTCCCTGCCGGAATATATATAGATATGGATTTCATCCAGAAAGAACTTGACAGAAGAAAACCCGGACAGTCTGCCATTACAACGGCACGCAAGGAGTCTGACCGGGTGGAATTTCTTTCGGGTATATACGATGGAATTTCTACAGGATGCCCTATAGGCTTCGTGGTATGGAACACCAACCAGCATTCAGGCGACTATGACAATATGAAGGATGTTTTCCGCCCCTCGCATGCCGATTTCACATACACTCAGAAATACGGACTGCGCGACCATCGCGGAGGGGGACGTTCGTCGGCACGCGAAACCATCTCACGTGTAGTAGCCGGAGCATTGGCTAAGATAGCCCTGAAACAACTTGGAGTGGAAATAACCGCATACACATCGCAGGTCGGCGGGCTGAAACTCGACAAAGATTATACGGCATATGATTTGAGCGAGATTGAAAAGAACCAGGTAAGATGTCCCGACCCGGCTATGGCACAGACTATGGCAGACCTAATTTTCAAGACTAAGGGAGAAGGCGACACCATAGGAGGAACTGTGGACTGCGTAATAAAGGGATGCCCTATCGGACTCGGTCAACCGGCTTTCGGAAAGCTCCACGCAGCACTCGGAAATGCAATGCTTACCATCAATGCAGCCAAAGGATTCGAATACGGACAGGGATTCGGCAGCATGGATATGAAAGGCAGCCGGCAGAACGATATTTTCTATAACAACAACGGCAAGATAGCTTTCCGCACAAACCGTTCCGGAGGTATTCAGGGCGGTATAAGCAACGGACAAGATATATACTTCAAAGTAGCATTCAAGCCGGTTGCTACAGTACTCATGGAACAGCCTACAGTGGATAAGGACGGTAACGAAACAATACTCAAGGCCAAAGGAAGACATGATCCGTGTGTACTCCCGAGGGCAGTACCTATAGTGGAAGCTATGGCAGCCATGACCATACTCGATTATTATCTGTTAAACAAAACAACAACTCTATAACCATGGAAATAAAGAAATATATAGAAGAAAACGAACAGCGTTTCATCGACGAGCTTTTCAGCCTGATACGCATAACGAGCATCAGCGCCCTGCCGCAGCACAAGGAAGACATGTTAGCTTGTGCCGAAAGATGGAGACAGCTACTCATCGAAGCCGGTGCAGACGAGGCTATAATCATGCCTTCGCAGGGCAACCCTCTGGTTTATGCTGAAAAGAGAGTTAATCCGGACGCTCCTACCGTATTGATATACTCCCACTACGACGTTATGCCGGCCGAACCGCTCGAACTATGGAAAAGCAATCCGTTTGAGCCGGAAATCAGAGACGGACATATCTGGGCAAGAGGTGCCGACGATGATAAAGGTCAGGCAATGATACAGGCTAAAGCATTCGAATATATGGTACGCGAAGGACTTCTGAAACATAACGTAAAATTCATCTTCGAAGGAGAAGAAGAAATAGGTTCTCCAAGTCTGAATGCCTTCCTGCAAGAACACAAGGAGCTGCTCAAAGCAGATGTTATCCTCGTATCGGACACAAGTATGCTTGGCAAAGACCTTCCGTCGCTCACCACCGGCCTGCGCGGACTGGCTTACTGGGGAATCGAGGTTACAGGTCCTAACCGTGACCTTCACTCCGGACACTTCGGTGGTGCAGTGGCAAACCCTATCAACACCCTGTGCAGCATGATAGACAAGATAACCGATGCCGACGGACGAATCACCATCCCTCATTTCTACGACGATGTAGAAGAAGTACCGGCAGAAGAACGCAGCATGATAGCAAGCATCCCGTTCGATGAAGGAAAATACATGGAAGCCATTGGAGTGAAAGCACTGAAAGGAGAAAAAGGCTATTCAACACTGGAACGTAACAGCTGCCGTCCTTCGTTCGACGTGTGCGGAATATGGGGTGGATATACAGGTAATGGTTCAAAGACCGTACTCCCGTCTAAAGCATACGCCAAGGTATCCTGCCGACTTGTACCTCACCAGAACCATGAAAAGATTTCCAGACTCTTTGTGGATTATATCAACGAAATAGCTCCCGAATACGTTCAGGTAAAGGTAACTCCTATGCACGGTGGCGAAGGCTACGTCTGCCCTATCACCCTTCCTGCATATAAGGCTGCCGAAAAGGGATTTGAGAAAGCATTCGGAAAGAAACCATTGGCAGTGCGCCGCGGAGGAAGTATTCCTATCATAAGCGATTTCGAACAGATACTTGGAATAAAGACAGTACTGATGGGATTCGGACTTGAAAGCAACGCCATACATTCTCCTAACGAAAACTTTCCACTCGACATTTTCCGCAAGGGAATAGAAGCCGTAGTTGAGTTCCATAAGGAATATGACAATATTCAGGACTGATATTACAGACAGAATAATACATTCATTAAGGTCGGATTTTCAGACAAAGTCCGGCCTTTATTGTTTCTCCTGCACACACGTCACGTACGGACATAAAAAAAGGAGTACCGCTGGACTCCAACCTTCATTAACCTTAAATCTAATACTATGAAAAACACGATGCAAAGGTAAGGACTTTATTGTAATCTGCAAACTTTATCACGAAAATCGCATGTTTTATAACATGATTTACGGTGGATATATTTTTGTTAACCAAACGCACAGATTTTATACGTCGTTATGTTATAAATCTTTATGTCCATATAGCTATCTGAAATAATATATCTATTTTTGCACCTCGTATCAAAAGGCAATAAAATAATATGTTTACAGTAATATCACTTATGTTTGCCGGAATAATTACCGGATATATCATAAAAAGAAAAATATACTTTATCAATAAAGTTATTACAGTGCTCATCTGGCTGTTGCTTTTCATTCTTGGAGTTGAAGTAGGAAGTAACAGACAGATAATAGAAGGTATTGCAACTCTTGGAATGGAAGCAATCATTATCACAATAGCTGCTGTAACAGGGAGCTGTACGGCGGCATGGATATTATGGCATTATCTGTACAAATCGAAAAAGGAGGTGAAAAAATGAAAGGCAGCCTAATCATTATAGGATTCTTCGTCTTGGGATGTTTGTCCGGACTGTCCGACATAACTTTCAACATAACGAAAACTGACATAAGTTTCTATGCGCTATGTGCTTTGATGTTCAGTGTAGGTATAAGCATCGGGAATGACCCTCAGACTATTAAAAATTTCAGGGCTTTAAATCCGCGTCTGATATTTCTCCCAGTAATGACAATATTGGGTACACTCGCAGGTACCGCATTGGCAAGTCTCATACTTCCTCATAGGAGTCTGACAGAATGTATGGCAGTTGGTAGCGGATTTGGATATTACTCGCTGTCAAGTATATTTATAACAGAATACAAAGGAGCCGAATTAGGCACAATAGCTTTATTGTCAAATATCACCAGAGAAATCATAACCCTGCTGGCAGCGCCTCTACTCGTCAGATGGTTTGGCAACCTTGCACCTATTTCGTCAGGAGGAGCTACAACTATGGACACCACCCTGCCTATCATAACAAGATACAGCGGGCAGGAGTTTGTCGTAGTATCCATATTCCATGGTTTCGTAGTGGATTTCAGCGTACCTTTCTTAGTGACTTTCTTCTGCTCTATATGATAATTAAACAGCGATTAAATACCATATAACCAAACATGCCCTGTAAACGGCCGTCCGTCTACAGGGCATGTTGCTATATCTGTTCAGGTAAATATTATTACCAAACTCTACAACGGTTTTCAGGTGCAAGATACATTGAATCTTTTTCAGTTATACCGAATGCTTCATACCATGCGTCAACATGTGGAAGAGCACCGTTTACACGCCATTCTCCAAGTGAATGAGGGTCTGACTTAGTACGAGAACGGATTTCCTCTTCACGGATATTACCTGCCCAAAGTGTGGCATATGCAATGAAGAAACGCTGGTCAGCAGTAAATCCGTCTTCTTCAGGAAGAGGGTTGTTCTTTGTTGCGTTCTTGAATGCAAGATAAGAAACATTCAAACCTCCGTGGTCTGCTATGTTTTCACCCAAAGTCAACTGTCCGTTAGCTTTCAATCCCGGAAGAACTTCTATATTGTTGAAGAAGTCAACCATTACTTTTGTACGTTCGTTGAAACGGTCGCCGTCACCTTCAGCCCACCAGTCTTTCAGGTTACCGTCCTTGTCGTACTGACGTCCCTGGTCATCGAATCCGTGTGTCATTTCATGACCTATTACCACACCGATAGCTCCATAGTTGAAAGCATCGTCTGCATTCATATCGAAGAACGGATACTGAAGAATTGCGGCTGGGAAACAGATTTCGTTAGTCTGAGGATTGTAATATGCATTTACAGTCTGAGGACTCATCAACCATTCATCCTTGTCAACAGGTTTTCCGATACGGCTGAACATATCTTTTGTACCCCACTGTGCAGCACGGCATACATTTGCCCAGTATGAATCTTTCTCTATATTGAGGTCAGAATAGTCTTTCCATTTGTCAGGATAACCTACTTTTACATGGAATGTAGAAAGTTTCTCCATAGCTCTCACCTTAGTGCTGTCGCTCATCCATTCCTGTGCCTGTATACGTTCGCCAAGAGCAGACTGAAGATTCTTAACCAATGCCACCATACGTTCTTTTGCTGCAGCAGGGAAATATTTCTCTACATACATCTGACCTACTATCTCGCCCAACATTCCGTTTACGGCATTAACTGCACGTTTCCAACGTGGCTGGTTTGCCTGACGGCCAGACAATACTTTACCGTAGAAATCAAATCTTGCAGCTACGAAATCATCGCTCAGATAGTTTGCTGCAGCATCAAGAAGATTATACTGCAAATATGAGATATGACGTGAAAGCGGCAAAGTATTGATAAGTTTTTCCACTTCCTTGATAGGCTCAATCTGCTCTACATTAAGTTCTGTCACACCTTCTACCCCCAAAGCCTTGAGATAAGCATCCCAATCTATTCCAGGGAAAATTTTCTTCAGTTCATCGTATGACATTTTATGATAGTTGGCTTCCGGATTACGACGTTCAACCGCACTGTAAGAAGCCTTAGCAATAGCTGTTTCAATCTCCATCACATCAGCCATTTTCTGTTTAGCCTCATCTTCTGAGAAACCAGCCAATGTGAAAAGCTTGGTGATATAAAGTTTATACTGTTCACGGATAGCGGTTGTACTTTCGTCTGTATCAAGATAGTACTCCTTTTCGCCAAGGTTAATACCACCCTGGGCAATCTGGAAGATATTCAAAGTACTGTTCTTAGGGTCACCGTAAACATAATTGCTGAAATATGTACCTATACCGTTGTTGAACATTTCAGCCTTAACCTGCATAATCTGGTTCTTGTCAGATATTGCAGCTATTCTGTCAAGCATAGGTTTGATTGGAGCTATACCGTCTGCATTAAGCTTTACGCTGTCCATTGCCAGATTATACAAATCTCCGATTTTCTGTCCCTGGCTTCCAGCCTGATTTTCCTTTGAAGCAAATCCTTCAATCATTTCCTTCAACTGCTTCTGGTTGTCTTCCATCAGCATTTCGAATGCTCCATAGCGTGAGTATTCAGCTGTAAGCGGATGTGAATCATTAAAACCGCCACACGCGAAACGGAAGAAATCATTTCCCGGAACTGCTGTTGTGTCAAGGTTGGCAAGGTTTATTCCTGTGCTCACCTTTGCTTCCTTCTGGCCTGCACATCCGGACAGTGCGGCTACAGCCAATGCTGCAAAAGCAATACAATGTTTAGTTTTCATAAATTAATATTTAGTTTGTGAGTTTATAAGTTTCTAAGTTTTTTAGTTTGTGAGTTTTCAAGCTTATGAGTTGAGTTCTTCCAGTTCTATCTGAATCATCTCCCATTCCTCTTCTATCTGAGAGATCTGGTTTTTCAGTTCCTGATGCTGCTCATAGAGTTTCATGTCGGACGCTCCTTCAGGAGTTGCCATCTTTTCTTCCAGTTGAGATATTTGAGTTTCTATTTTGGATATCCTGTCCTCACAGTCGGCTGCCTGTTTCTCTAATTTCTTGATTTTCTTGTTCAGTTCCTTCTGGGTCTCGTAAGAAAGCTTACTTTCCGACTGTGCCGGCTGTTGCACATCTTTTTTCTGCGACGAAGCTGTGGGCGACTGCGACAGATGCAATTCATTCAGACTTTCCATTTTCTTTTTCTGAAGAAAGTCGTATATACCTCCGATATGCTCCTTGACTACTCCACCGCCAAACTCATATACCTTGGTTACAAGTCCGTCGAGGAACTCACGGTCGTGTGATACAACAATCACAGTTCCGTCAAACTCTTTGACAGCTTCTTTCAACACATCTTTGGAACGCATATCAAGATGGTTGGTAGGCTCGTCCAATATAAGGAAGTTTACCGGTTCAAGAAGAAGTTTTATCATTGCCAGACGGCTGCGTTCTCCTCCTGAAAGGACTTTTACCTTCTTGTCAGAAGCCTCACCACCGAACATGAACGCTCCAAGTATATCGCGTATCTTCAGACGGATATCACCTTTTGCAACACGGTCAATAGTATCGAATACAGTTACATTCTCATCAAGAAGCTGCGCCTGATTCTGTGCGAAATATCCTATCTGCACATTATGTCCTATCACAAGTTTTCCTTCGTACGGAATCTGGTCCATGATACATTTGACCAGTGTAGACTTACCCTCACCGTTCTTACCTACGAAGGCGACCTTCTCACCTCTGTTTATTGTAAGCGTAACATCGTGGAACACCACATGGTCACCGTATGCTTTCTTTACATTCTCGCATATCACCGGATAGTTTCCCGAACGCATTGCCGGTGGAAATTTCAGTCGCAAAGAAGAAGTATCTTCATCGTCTATCTCTATAGGAACAATCTTTTCAAGCTGCTTTATACGGCTCTGCACCTGAACGGCCTTTGTAGCCTTGTATCTGAAACGTTCGATAAACCCTTCAGTGTCCTTTATTTCCTTCTGTTGGTTTTCGTATGCGCGGAGCTGCTGTTCGCGGCGTTCCTTGCGTAACACAACAAATTCATCATACGGAACCTTATAATCGTATATATGTCCGCATGAAATTTCTATAGTTCTGTTAGTGACATTATTGATGAAAGCACGGTCGTGACTGACGAGTACCACAGCTCCAGGACTCATCTTCAGGAAGTTTTCAAGCCACTGGATACTCTCTATGTCAAGGTGGTTTGTCGGCTCGTCAAGCAAAAGGACATCAGGACGACGCAACAACAGTTTGGCAAGTTCAATACGCATTCTCCATCCACCGCTGAATTCGGATGTAGGTCTGTCAAAATCGCTTCTTGAGAATCCCAATCCGGTAAGAGTACGTTCTATCTCTGCCTTATAGTTTGTCCCACCCATCATCATGAACCTCTCGTTCTCATGAGTGAAGCGGTCTATAAGTTCGTGATAACTTTCAGAATCGTAGTCTGTCCTGTCGGCAAGTTCCTGATTCATTTTAGAGATACTGTCCTGCAATTCAAAGATATGCTCGAAGGCCATTTCAGCCTCAGCCATAACAGTCCTGGTATCACTCAATATCATAACCTGAGGCAGATACCCTATTGTAACTCCACGCTGAACCGCGACTACACCATCAGTGGGCGACTGTAATCCGGCAAGAATCTTTAGCATAGTAGACTTACCTGCACCATTCTTACCAACAAGCGCTATACGGTCCTTCTTATTTATCACATACGATACATCCTCAAACAGAGGAGTCACCCCAAACTCAACTTTTAATCCTTCTACTGAAATCATTCTCTACATATTGATTTACAAAGTGTCGGCAAAGTTAGTATTTTTACGTTAAACAGGAATTATCGGTTAACAAGATTTTATAATGGAAACAAAAAATAAGAGACGCTCTCAATCACAGAGAACGCCTCCCAACTGAAGGATTAAATTTAAGAGAGAGATAGTAATTAATAATTTGTTTCCAAATATATGTATTTAAATCAACAAATGCAACAAATAAAAGAAATTTTCTTTCAAAATAAAACCAAAACTCTAATAATAGCAAATATTTATTCAGTAAATAACCAATATGCTTACGAATAAACAAAAGCTGCTGATTTCCATATCATAAATGGAAACCAGCAGCCAAATAAATTATAATCCTGTCTGATTATTCTTCAGTATATCTTTCGATAGTCTGTGCGCGGTCAGGACCTACAGAAACAATCTTGATAGGAGTACCAAGCTGTTCTTCGAGGAATGAGATGTAAGCATTGAATTCTTCAGGGAATTCATCTTCGCTTGTCATCTTAGTCATATCAGTCTTCCATCCCGGCATTTCAACATATACAGGTTCTACACCTTCGTTGATATCATATGGGAAGTAATCAATCTCCTCACCGTTTACTTTGTATGCCACACAAGCCTTGATAGTTTCAAATCCGTCGAGGACATCACTCTTCATAAGGATAAGCTGAGTAACACCGTTAATCATGATAGAGTAACGCAAAGCTACAAGGTCAACCCATCCGCAACGACGTTCACGACCTGTAACAGCTCCATATTCATGACCAAGGTCACGGATTTTCTTTCCTGTTTCATCGAACAATTCCGTTGGGAAAGGACCTGAACCAACACGTGTACAGTAAGCCTTCATGATACCATAAACTTCACCTATTTTGTTAGGGCCAAGTCCGAGACCTGTACAAGCACCGGCACAAATAGTATTAGAAGATGTTACGAACGGATAAGAACCGAAGTCAACGTCAAGCATTGTTCCCTGAGCACCTTCACAAAGAACACTCTTACCTTCTTTAAGAAGATTGTTTATTTCATGCTCGCTGTCCACAAGGTTGAACTGACGCAGATATTCGATACCTTCCATCCACTGTTTTTCCAGTTCAGTGATATCATATTCATAGTTCAATCCTTTCAGGGTCTGTTCGTGACGAGCTTTTGCAGCAGCATATTTAGCTTCAAAATTATTCAATATGTCACCTACGCGCAAACCGTTACGGCTAATCTTGTCTGTATATGTAGGACCGATACCCTTACCTGTAGTTCCAACCTTAGATGCACCTTTTGCAGCTTCATATGCAGCATCAAGAATACGGTGTGTAGGCAATATCAGATGTGCTTTCTTAGAAATGTGCAAACGTTCCTTCAAAGGATGTCCGCTTGCCTCAAGAGCCTCAGCCTCTGCCTTGAACAATGCCGGGTCAAGCACTACACCATTACCGATAATATTTACTTTATCACCCTGGAAAATTCCTGACGGAATAGAACGGAGAACATATTTCTGTCCTTCGAATTCCAAAGTATGGCCTGCGTTAGGACCACCCTGAAAACGCGCAACTACATCATAACGTGGAGTCAAAACATCGACAACTTTACCTTTTCCTTCGTCGCCCCACTGTAAACCTAACAAGACATCTACTTTCATGATTCTTATATTTAATAATAGTTCTTTTATTTATTCTTTTTTCGTTTGGCCACGCACTTACTGCATAAACCGTATATATATAATGAATAATGCGTAGCCTGGAAACCTTTAAGCCTGCTTTGTACTATGGCATGCTTCAGGTTCTCATCCTCAAATTCAGAAACCTTGCCACACATGGTACATATCATGTGATGATGCGTTTCATTGTTGTATGACCTTTCATATTGTGATGTATTTCCGAATTGATGTTTGATTACCAGACCGGCATCTATCAGGAGAATAATGGTATTATACAAGGTAGCACGGCTGACACGGAATTTTTCCTTTTCCTCCATATATTGCAGCAGACTTTCTATATTGAAATGTCCCTTGATGGAATATATGGAATCAAGTATAGCATACCGTTCGGGCGTCTTCCGATGTCCGTTCTTCTGGAGGTACTCTGTTAGTACCTGTTTTACCGTATCTTTTATCTTGTCTGCCATTAAAAAATATCTTCAGCCGTCAAAGTTAATATATTTTACTCAATCCAGGAAAACTAAATGCAATATTCTATATCATATTTTATTTCGTCGATATAAAGCTTCAGTTCCGGACCGGCAGATTTGCTTAAAAGTCCAAGCTGTCTGCTTACCATTTTTGCATTCTCTTTAGACTGTGCAGAGAACTTCTTCAGAGCAGTGGACGCAGCCTTTTTTATCATAGGCTCACCACCTTCTATTTCTGTAAACGCCTGATCCAGAAATTCAGCCTCAGCACGCTCATTCAGTTTCATTCCCTTCATAAGCAGACGTGTCATGAGCATATATCCGCAGAACCGGAAATACACACGTTCATCAGCAATCCATCTGAAAACCACTTCGGAAGTATAATCTACATTCTGTAGCAGGTTCATTACAGTATATTCAGCCAGTTCAGGATATTTCATATCTTCAATCCATATCTCGGCTATTTCCTTACAGAAAAAATCAGCAGGCTGAAGCAATGTAGCCATAATCTTGCATTCACGGATGTTTTCCTTCCAAAGAGCCTGAGCCAAATCATGATTTTTCTCATATCCTGCTGCAATCTCTTTTATACGGGAATATTCAATACCGAAATTCAGTTTATAATCCATGCCCTTTTCACGCATACTCTGCGAAATGACACCGTTCATATACAAACGGAATTTCGATTTTATGTCTTTTATCGTTTCTTGTACGTCGTTCATGTTATTAAATCAAAGATTAGAATAGTCACGACTGTAACGAAGCATCTGTTCAGTATAACCTTCGCTATAGTCAATTTTTACGTCTGTAATATTATTGTAGTTATCAGTCACTACACTATATACAGGATTTACGAATCCCTTGTACGGTGCAAGGTTGAGAGCCTTGTATCTTTCAAGAATCTCAGCATGCAATGCAGGATTAACCTTAACGGCATATTTCTCTACAAGTTCGCGTGCAGCTTCATAATCACCCTCACTCTTTATCCTTTGGATTTCGGCAAGCAGTCTGCCGAAAAGAGAACGTAATTTCTCATAATCATTTATCACGACATAAGTTTTGCCGTCCCTTTTCACCAATTCCGCCACACCGTCTGCAGCTCCGTGTTCCAAAGCCCAAGCAGCAATAAGCTGACGGTTACGCATATGCGATTCCTCAATGCAACATCCCGGTTCTATGCGGACAAGCTGCGTCAGCAATCCGTTCATCATATATGAATAGTATTCAGCCTTGTATGCCTCACCGTCCGGAGTAAGTCCAAGTTCAACCATCTTTTCATCCTGTATATAATAAAGTCCGAACAAATCGGCACGTGCCTCCTCTATTGTAGCCCCATATGCCTTAAGAGCATCAGGGTCCACACCCGGAAGAAGTTTTCCTGAACCATGTCCAAGACACTCATGCAGGTCAGTATGAAGGTCGCCTGTAATATCAGCATACTTGTCAAGAAGCTGCTTTTCATACTCGCCATATACAAATTCATCTCTGAACCCGTTACCTTTAGCGGCTTTGTTGTATGCATCAGTCAGATTACCTATTGTAACAGATTTTGAGCCATGCACACTGCGAATCCAGTTCGAGTTAGGAAGATTGATACCTATAGCACTGGCAGGATAAAGGTCACCGGCCAATATCGCAGCTGTAATGACTTTTGCAGAAACACCCTTTACCTCGGCCTTTTTAAACTGAGGAGAAACAGGCGAATTATCTTCAAACCACTGTGCATTACCGCTCAGCACCTCAGTGCGGTGTGTAGCCTCCAAATCCTTAAAGTTCACTATAGACTCCCAGCTCGCTTTCATTCCGAGAGGGTCGCCATAGCTTTCTATAAACCCATTCACAAAGTCAATATGCGACTCCGTATCCTTCAGCCAGCAAATGGAATAATCGTCAAATATTTTCAAATCACCGGTACGGTAAAACTCTATAAGCAGACGTATAACCTCTTTCTGATGGTCATTTTCAGCCACATCCAAGGCCTTTTCCAACCAATAGACTATCTTACTGATAGCCTTTCCATATTCACCGTCGAGTTTCCATACCACCTCGGTTATTTCGCCGTCCTTTTTTTCCAGACGGCTGTTCATGCCATACATTACCGGAGTTTCATCTTCAGGAGATTTCATAGCCGAATAGAAATCCTCAGCCTCCTGTTGTGTCACACCCACATAATAATTTGACACCGATGTAAGCAGCAAATCCTCTCCATCCGCCTGATTAACACGCTTAGGCATTATCTGAGGGTCGAAAATAACCGGGAACAGCTTATTGCATAATCCAGCCACAGTTTCACCTTCCGACAATGGCAACTGCGACTTATCCAGTCTCATTACGGCATTACGAAGAAAGTCCACAGTAAAACCCGGAATAAATTTATCTGTAGAATAATGATGATGTATTCCGCTTGAGAACCATACCCTCTTAAGATACACTTCAAGAGCCTGAAATTCCGTATCATTACGATCTCCATCGTAACATGAATAAACAGCTTCAAGCATACGACGTATTTTCAGATTATATTTTCCGTTCTGGTCGAACAGAATGTCACGTCCGTGCAACGCAGCCTCCGAAAGGTAATATATCAGCTCTTTCTGCTTTAAAGTCAAAGAGTCAAAACCATGTACCCTATATCTCAAGATCTGCAGGTCGGCAAATTTATCTACAGAATAGCTAAAATTATCTTCAGATGTTTTCATGATTTTTTCTGTATTCATTAGGAGTAATACCTACTATTCTATAGAAAGCCGCATAAAAAGACTGACGGTTTGCAAAACCCGACATAGCACTTATTTCCTCTATATTCTTTCCGGCATAGCGTTTGTCCGCCAACATATGTTTTGCATCCCTGATTCTATATTCATTGAGCAGGCACGAGAAATTCATTTTGAATTTCGAATTGACTACGGCAGAAAGATATCTTGTATTTGTCTTAAGCAGCTTGGCCAAATCGTTAGCCGAAAAATTCGGCTGTTTATATTTTTTCCGGGTAACGACCAATTCATAAATCTTATCGTAAAGTTCGTCTGCCAACTCCGTCCTTATCAGGTCCCTGTAAGGTGCAGACTTTATTTTCTTTTCTCTAAGATTATATGGCATCTTTACCTGTCCTTTGTTTTCATTATCAATTACTTCATGATTATTTTCCATTTGTGCTGATTCGTTTTAGTCTTCATTTACTATTTTTACAACACAAATTTGTAAGTTTTTTTTCAGACCGCAAAATCTTTGTCTACATTTTTTCGGTTTATAAAATGCATTATTTTCGTATAAAACAAGTTTACAAGTTTTTACCATATAAACAAAAAAATGAGCATATCTACCGATACACTCATTTTTCATATCATACGTGTTATGTTTATCTAATCAATCACATTCAATCCCATCCTGGATTTTGTACAAGATTCCTATTAGCAGACATTATATCCATCGGTATAGGAAGGAGGTTCAGGTGTTGTCCCCAATCTTCGTTTTTCATAAATCTGTTCACGAGGTATTTTACACCTCTATTCCAACTACCAGACAAAATGTCAATAACCTTTTGCTTTATTTCATCCGGCGAAGCATTAGCATCTATTCTAAACATATTATCATTCAATTGCTCTACCAATTTATTCAAAGTATCCACAGATTTCTGATGTTGAATTGAGCTAAAGGCATAAGCATAAAACAAGCAACCTTGAACTCCTACATGAGAATCATTCTGGTTTATCAAACCATCCATATTAGAATCCTCAAATACAAAATTTTCATCCGTTATTCTATCAATCATTACTATTAATCTATCATAAACCAAATTCGAATCAAACGTTCCGGCTCGCAGAAGAGATGCAACAGCATTTACAAAAAGGGCTTCTGTCAGCTCTGTTTCTGTTTTTGTGGATATATTTATATAATACTCACAATCTTTCCTAATATAATCTGTTACCTCTTGCAACATAGCACGTACCGGTTCTGAAACAGCCGGATACCTGTCATCAATAGGAACTCCTCCGAACAATATAGCCAAATTCAAATGCATCATACTTCTATAATGAAGAGCTTTAGCCGTAACTTGCTCTCTTTCCTGCTCCTTAATAACTTCATATTCACATGCCGTCAACAATAAATTGCAAGTATTTATGGCTTTATACGATTCAAGCCATACTTTTTTTAAACCCTCATTTTTACTGCTCAACGACTTTCTGCTTTCCGGAGTGGAATACTTATCATCGATATCGTAAAAAGCGTTTCTTGCATCCCAAAAGCCATATTCAAGTTCCTCCATGGCAGCCTTTATCTTTTCAGGATTATTTACATCATCAGGACTGCCGGGTGCTACTGAAGGAGAATTATTCAACAAGACCTGCATTTCCTCCCCTTTACAAACAAAAGTAATCGTAGCCATGAATATATCAGTTCCCACTTCAGGATTAAGCTTGATAGTCACGGAATAATCTCCGGCCTTGTCGCCACTGCTCGGCTCAAGCGTAACCCACTCGGATGATTCACCTGCCTTAGATGGAGCTGATTCGTTTGCATTTTTAAAATACTCCACACTTGATGTCCACGGACCTGCAGTGGTAAAATCAACAGTCAATGACGCCTGTGTATCTCCCACATACACTGTCTGTTTCAATGACTCCTTGTCTTTCACTTTGAAATTCTTATATTCAGAATCTCCTTTCTCACATCCGAATACAAGTACTGCTATTAGGATACCTAAAATTAATCTGAATGCTTTCATAACAATACACTTTTTTAAGCCTAAACTACTAAATATATAATCATTATTTTTTACAAAGATAATATTTCTAATCCAAATACAACTCACCCTTTTCAGTGAAAAAACAGACCAAACTACAACATTTTATATATAGTGATGCGTTATACCGATTTTCATCATAAAAACATTATCTTTGCCAGCCCAAAACAAATAAAATCAAGATGCATAACATTCTCAAAACATATTTCGGATATACCGAATTCCGCCCGTTACAGAAAGAAATAATTACAAACATTCTCAACAGAAAAGATACACTTGTACTGATGCCTACAGGTGGAGGTAAATCTTTATGTTATCAGATTCCGGCACTCATGATGGAAGGTACAGCCATTGTAGTTTCACCACTGATATCACTGATGAAAGACCAGGTGGAAGCTTTACAGGCCAACGGAATAACAGCACGTGCCCTTAACAGCATGAACTCAGATACAGAGAATACCAGCGTACGAATGGAATGCCTGCAGGGAAAAGTAAAACTTCTTTATATATCTCCCGAAAGACTTCTGTCCGAAACGAACTACCTGCTAAGAGATATCAAGATATCACTGTTCGCTATTGACGAGGCACACTGTATTTCACAGTGGGGGCACGACTTCCGCCCTGAATACACACAATTGGACATACTCAGAAAACAGTTCCCGGCCATACCGATAGTTGCACTTACAGCCACAGCCGATAAAATAACGCGCCAGGACATCGTCAGACAACTGAAAATGAACAATCCGGAAATCTTCATTTCATCATTCGACCGTCCTAACCTAAGCCTTGACGTAAAGAAAGGTTACCAGCAAAAAGAGAAAATAAGAATCATAAAAAGATTTATAGAAAGACACGGCAATGAAAGCGGCATCATATACTGTATGAGCAGAAAAACTACCGAAAAGGTTGCCGAACTGCTTTATGACGAAGGATTCGACACAGCAGTGTACCATGCCGGACTGTCAAACATCGAACGCGAACAGACTCAGGATGATTTCATAAACGACCGCGTAAAGATAGTATGTGCCACCGTAGCATTCGGTATGGGAATAGACAAATCAAACGTCAGATGGGTTATCCACTACAATCTTCCGAAAAGCATCGAAAGCTTCTATCAGGAAATAGGACGTGCCGGACGAGATGGCATGAAAAGTGATACTATGCTCTTCTACTCCTTAGGAGATATGATTCAGCTAACCAAATTTGCAGAGGAAAGCAACCAGAAAGAAATAAACATAGAGAAACTGAACCGTATGCAGCAGTATGCCGAAGCCGACATCTGCCGCAGAAGAATCCTGTTGAGCTATTTCGGCGAAACAATGGAACACGACTGTGGCAACTGCGATGTATGCCGCAACCCGCCTGAAAGACTCAACGGTACAATAATCATACAGAAAGCCCTAAGCGCCATTGCACGGACCGACCAGCAGATAGCCACGGGAACACTAATAGAAATTCTTCGCGGAAACTACTCGCAGGAAATTTCCGAAAAGGGATACGACAGCATCAAAACTTTCGGTGTAGGGAGAGATATACCGTCACGCCACTGGCAGAACTATCTCCTGCAAATGCTAAACATGGGATATATCGAAATAGCATACAATGAGAACAACCATCTGAAAATAACAGAATCAGGTTATAAAGTCCTGTACGGCAAGCAGGAAGCACAATTAGTTGTCATAAAAGAAGATGAGTTTGCACAACAGCGGTTGAAGAAAAGAACCGCCGGTACATCACCCGTACAGATTAAGAAAAATGCTTACAATACTCAAGAAAGCGAAAACTCTCTTTTTGAAACGCTACGCCTTCTGCGACTCAAACTGGCAGAGCAGGAAGCCATACCTCCATACATAGTCATGTCCGACAGCACACTGCAGTTGCTTTGCGACAAAAAGCCTACAAGCATTCAGGAACTTGACGATATATCCGGGTTCAGCGAATACAAGAAAAAGAAATACGGTCGAGATTTTGTTGATGCCATAAATGAATTTGAAGCAAAACATTGAATGCAATTTTACACTTACCAACCAAAAGTCAGTGAAGCTAAACTTTAATTATATAACATTTGACATCAGAAAGCATGACAACCGCCCGAAAAAATCAGAAGACTATAATCATATTTCAAAACGAACCGACAAAGAAAGCGTAACACGTACGTGTCACGCGTGGAACACGAGCGTGTAACGCGCGGAACACGAACGTGACGCGGGCGGAACACGAACGTGTCACGGTTTCTTTAATTAAGTGTTTATATCCAGATGATTATTCATTATATATCGAACGGACGCAAATTTATACAGGTTTCAAGAAAACTGCTATATACGACAAAATATTCCGGTTTCACAATGCGTTCATTAGTCGTTCATTGAGCGTTCACAGAAACTGTAATTAACCTTTTATCTAACTTAAACCGACTGTAATTTCTATCATAGATGAATGAAAAATTTCGATAAGATATACACATCGCACGAAAAGGCGCAACGAAATAGTAAAAAATATAAATCAAACTGTTAATTACATAACTGTTAATTGCATTTATATCAGATTTTAAGTACTTTTGCACATTAAACAGTAAAGTATCTGAAGTTTGGCAAACTCAACTTTACAGTTGACCGGGCTTCAGTTGGCGATTAGGAAATTATAATTTATAATATATCATCACTCATGAGTAACCAAAGATACATGCAGCGCGGCGTATCGGCATCTAAGGAAGATGTGCATAACGCTATCAAAAACATTGACAAAGGTATTTTCCCTAAGGCTTTCTGTAAAATCATTCCTGATATTCTTGGAGGAGACCCGGAATACTGCAACATCATGCACGCAGACGGTGCGGGAACAAAATCATCATTGGCATATCTTTACTGGAAAGAGACAGGCGATCTGTCTGTATGGAAAGGTATTGCACAGGATGCTCTTATCATGAACATCGACGACTTGCTCTGCGTTGGAGCTGTAGACAACATACTTGTTTCTTCTACTATCGGACGTAACAAACTGCTCGTTCCGGGAGAAGTTATCTCGGCTATCATCAACGGTACTGACGAACTGCTTGCCGAACTCCGCGAAATGGGTGTGGGCGTTTACGCTACAGGTGGCGAGACTGCCGACGTGGGCGACCTGGTTCGTACTATCATCGTGGACAGTACAGTGACTTGCCGTATGAAGCGTTCTGACGTAATTGACAATGCGAACATCCGTCCGGGCGACGTTATAGTAGGTCTTGCATCTTACGGACAGGCTACTTACGAAAAGGAATATAACGGCGGTATGGGTAGCAACGGTCTGACAAGTGCGCGTCACGACGTATTCTCAAAATATCTTGCAGAGAAATATCCTGAAAGCTACGATAAGGCTGTACCTGAAGACCTGGTTTACAGCGGTAATCTGAAACTGACTGACGCTGTGGAAGGTTCTCCACTTGATGCAGGTAAGCTGGTACTCTCTCCTACCCGTACATATGCTCCTGTAGTGAAGAAACTTCTTGATGCTCTCCGTCCTGAAATCCACGGCATGGTTCACTGCTCGGGTGGCGCTCAGACTAAGGTTCTGCACTTCGTAGGCGACAACTGCCGCGTGGTTAAGGATAATCTCTTCCCTGTTCCTCCATTGTTCCGCACTATCAAGGAACAGAGCGGTACTGACTGGGACGAAATGTACAAGGTATTCAACATGGGACACCGTCTTGAAGTATATCTTTCTCCTGAACACGCTGAACAGGTTATCGAAATCAGCAAATCGTTCAATATCGACGCACAGATTATCGGTCGCATAGAAGAGAGCAACGGTTCTAAGGAGTTGATTATCAAGAGCGAGTTTGGAGAGTTCAGATACTAAAATATAAAATAAAATGAATGGAGTTGTGCCACACATAGTACAATATCAAGGTTCCAAAAGAAATTTGGCACCACAGATATTGCAATACATGCCTCGCAAGTTCAACAGATTGATTGAACCTTTTGCGGGCATGGCGGCCATCACCATTGCCGTAGCCAAACAAAATAGGGCAAAAAAGTATATCGTAAATGATTTGAACGAACCATTGATCCGCATATTAAACGAGGCTATTGAAACCCCCGACTTATTAATAGATTCATACAGCAAAGTATGGAACGAACAATTTCTTTACCCGGAAGGAAGTGTCGCACATTTTTATAAAGTGCGTGAAGACTTTAACAAGGGGAACAAATGTGCTGCAAATATGCTATACTTGTTGGCACGTTGCGTAAAAGGTTCCGTAAGATATAGCAGCAATGGAATGTTCAACCAATCTCCCGACAAGCGTAGAAACGGTACATCACCTAAAAATGTGGCATCCAATGTCTCCAGAATTTCCTCTTTTCTCAAAGGACATGTGGAATTTATGTCTAAGGACTATCGAGAAGTATTGCAAATAGCCAAACCGGGAGACATTATATATATGGATCCACCCTATCAAGGAGTTTGTACCAAAAGAGACAGCAGATATTTTTCAGGCATCGTGTTTTCTGAATTTGTAGAAGCCATAGAAAAACTGAATCAAAAAGGCATAGACTATATCATCAGCTACGACGGCTCTTGCGGAGAAAAACAATATGGAACGGATTTACCGGAACATTTAGGGTTACAAAAGATACTTCTAAAAGCCGGTTTTTCCAGCCAAAGTATTCTATTAGGAAAAAAAGAATTGACATACGAAGCATTATATATAAGCAGAAATTTACAAGATTCTATTCATTTTCAAAATACTCAATTATCTATATTTGACTCCTTATGAATTACTCCGAAGACATAATTAGAAAATTAAAAGCTATAACAGACAAACGTCCTGCAACTGTAATAAACCATATACTCAAATATGGTTATATTACATCTGAGGAATTGGAAAATCAATATAGCTATAAACATCCTCCACGTGCCGTAAGGGATGTAAGAGAAAGGGGAGTAAACATAGAAACATATAGAGTGAAATCTTCTGATGGACGCAGCATTGCCGCTTACCGTTTTGGAAGTCCTGTTTTTATAGAAGATAAAATATCGAAAACTGCAGGAAGGACAACTTTATCTCAAGCTCTAAAAAAAGCATTGATAGACAAATATGGTTCCAAATGCTTTATATATCACCAACAAATGGAAGAACGCCTGTTACAAATAGATCACAGGATCCCATACGAAATATCAGGTGAACAAGACAAAGAAAACATTGATTGCTATATGTTACTTAGTCCTTCTGCAAACAGAGCAAAATCGTGGACTTGCGAACATTGTCCTAATTGGGAAACAAAAGAAGTGGAGTTCTGTACACATTGTTTTTGGGCACACCCTGAATCTTATTCCCATATAGCAGGAAAAGAACAGCGTACAATTATTGTAACTTTCACAGGAAATGAAATAGAAGATTACAACCGGTTGATTGAACTGGTCGGAGAACAAAAAGCGGAACAAACAATAAAAAATTTGATAGAAAAGTTTATAAAAAAATAGCAAACATACATGGCGGAAAATAACACCATACTGGAGAAACTTGAAGGACTGGTATCACGTTTTGAGGAAGTATCTACACTGATTACTGACCCGAACGTGATAGCAGACCAGAAAAGATATGTAAAACTGACAAAGGAATATAAGGAGCTGGGCGACATTATGAATGCACGCAAGGAATATTTGCAGTGCATCAACGGCCTGGAAGAGGCCAGAATGATGATGAACGAAAGCGACCCTGAAATGAAGGAAATGGCCCGCGAAGAGGCTGCTGCCTGCGAGGCACGCATACCGGAGTTGGAAGAGGAGATCAAACTTCTGCTTGTTCCTGCCGACCCTCAGGACGACCGTAATGCAATTCTTGAAATCCGTGGCGGTACGGGTGGCGACGAGGCTGCTATATTTGCAGGCGACCTGTTCCGCATGTATTCGAAATATTGCGAAACGAAAGGCTGGAAACTTGAAGTATCAAGCGCTAACGAAGGTGCAGCAGGCGGTTTCAAGGAAATAATCTGCTCTGTAACCGGAGAAAAGGTTTACGGAACTCTGAAATACGAATCGGGAGTACACCGCGTGCAGCGTGTACCTGCCACTGAAACTCAGGGACGTGTACACACATCGGCCGCATCGGTAGCCGTACTGCCTGAAGCTGAACCTTTCGATGTGGAAATCAATGAAGGCGAAATAAAATGGGATACATTCCGAAGCGGCGGTGCTGGTGGTCAGAACGTAAACAAGGTGGAATCCGGAGTTCGTCTGCGCTATAACTGGAAGAACCCTAACACCGGAGTTGTGGAAGAAATCCTTATTGAATGTACCGAAACACGCGACCAGCCAAAGAATAAGGAACGTGCCCTCTCGCGCCTGCGTACATTTATATATGATAAGGAGCATCAGAAGTACATCGACGATATAGCTTCGAAGCGTAAGACTATGGTCAGCACCGGTGACCGTTCGGCTAAAATCCGTACATACAACTATCCTCAGGGACGTATCACAGACCACCGCATAAACTATACAATCTATAACCTCAGTGCATTCATGGACGGAGACATTCAGGACTGTATAGACCATCTGATTGTGGCTGAAAATGCTGAAAGACTGAAGGAAAGCGAACTTTAAACAAAGAAAAAAACACTCAAAAACTTACCTGATATGAACAAACAACAGTTATTCGAAAACATCAAGAAGAAACAGTCATTCCTATGCGTAGGACTTGACACTGACATCAAGAAAATTCCTGAACACCTTCTGAAAGAAGAAGATCCTATATTCGCATTCAACAAGGCTATTATCGACGCTACAGCACCTTACTGTATCGCATACAAACCAAACCTGGCTTTCTATGAAAGCATGGGTGTGAAGGGTTGGATTGCATTCGAAAAAACAGTAGAATACATCAAAACAAACTATCCTGACCAGTTCATCATAGCAGACGCAAAACGTGGCGACATCGGTAATACTTCGGCTATGTATGCACGTACATTCTTCGAAGAACTGAACATCGACTCTGTAACTGTAGCTCCATATATGGGCGAAGACAGTGTTACTCCGTTCCTTACTTACGAGGGTAAATGGGTTATCCTCCTCGCACTTACATCAAACAAGGGCTCGCACGACTTCCAGCTCACTACCGACACAGAAGGCGAACGTCTATTTGAAAAGGTATTGCGCAAGAGCCGGGAATGGGCAAACGATGAAAACATGATGTACGTGGTAGGTGCCACTCAGGGACGCATGTTCGAAGATATCCGTAAAATTGTTCCTAACCACTTCCTTCTGGTTCCGGGTATCGGAGCACAGGGCGGTTCACTGGAAGAAGTTTGCAAGTACGGTATGACTAAGGAATGCGGACTTATAGTTAATTCAAGCCGCGCAATCATCTATGCCGACAAGACTGAAAACTTTGCAAAAGTGGCAGGCGAAGAAGCACAGAAAGTACAGAAACAGATGTCTGAACAACTAAAAGCTATCCTCTGATTTGAAGAAGAAGTGAATACCTGGCATTAAACGTTTCTTAAATTTAGCTGAAATATATGTTTTGACACTATAATGATGTTTTCCGGTCATAATGTAGAATCTATCAGGAAACAAGTGAAAAACATAGGCAAATTCACGGAAACGTCATTGGCCGAGATTATTTCTTTCAAGATAATTTCGTATTGTAAAAACAGTTATATCCTCCTATATTAGGCTGATATAACTGTTTTTTTGTTGAAAACGATGTATTTATGTAAGTAATTATGCAAATATTTTGCTTTTTTCTCTGATATGTAAAAAAAAAACACGTAATTTGCATAAACAAGTAATTGAACTTACTTTACTTTTATTAAGGGTAAGAAAAACAATAAAAACAAAAACCAAAGGAAGAAAAATAACAGATATGGAGTTCTCGGCTAAACAAATTGCAGAATTTATCCAAGGAATTGTTGTAGGTGACGAAAATGCCACAGTACACACTTTTGCAAAAATCGAAGAAGGTGTACCGGGTGCATTGTCGTTTCTGGCAAACCCCCAATATACTAACTACATCTACGAAACACAGTCATCAATAGTGTTGGTAAACAAGGATTTCACTCCTGAACATGAAGTCAAGGCAACACTTATAAAGGTCGACAATGCATACGAAAGTTTGGCTAAGCTTATGTCACTCTATGAAATGAGCCAGCCTAAAAAGACAGGTATCGACCCGCTTGCTTACATCTCGGATAAAGCAAAGGTAGGAAATGGCTGCTATATAGGCTCATTTGCCTGCATAGAAGAGGGTGCCGTAATTGGTGACAATGTATATATACATCCACATGCAACAGTCGGGAGCAACGCTAAAGTAGGTAACAACTGTATTATCTACCCACATGTTACAATTTACCACGATTGCAGAATAGGAAATAACTGTATTCTACATGCAGGCTCTGTGATTGGTGCCGATGGTTTTGGTTTTGCTCCATCGCCTGAAGGATATGAAAAAATTCCACAGATAGGTATTGTAATTCTGGAAGACGATGTAGAAATAGGAGCTAACACATGTATCGACCGTGCTACAATGGGAGCTACCATTATTCATAAAGGTGTAAAACTGGATAATATGGTACAGATAGCTCACAATGTAGAGGTAGGAAGCAACACTGTAATGGCATCGCAAGTCGGTGTGGCCGGTTCTGCCAAAATTGGCGAATGGTGTATGTTTGGCGGACAGGTAGGAGTTGCAGGACATATAAAGGTTGGAAACAGAGTAACAGTAGGAGCACAATCCGGAATACCGGGAAACACAAAATCGGATATAGCAATAATGGGATATCCGGCAATAGAACACAAACAGTTTGCGCGGGCTGCTATTGTTTACAAGAAATTGCCTGATATGTATTCTGAATTAGGCAAACTACAAAAAGAGATAGAAGAATTGAAAAAACTAATAAACAAATAAGACCCATGTTGAAACAACAGACTTTAAAAGGCAGCTTCTCACTGAATGGTAAAGGACTCCACACCGGAGTGAAACTGACAGTGACATTCAACCCTGCTCCGGAACATCACGGGTACAAGATCCAACGTATAGACTTAGACGATCAGCCTATCATAGATGCTGTGGCCGAAAATGTCATTGATACGACTAGAGGTACAGTGTTATCAAAAAATAATGTAAAAGTCAGTACAGTTGAACATGCACTGGCAGCTCTTTATGCAGCCGGAATAGACAACTGTCTGATACAGGTGGACGGTCCTGAGTTCCCGATATTGGACGGAAGCGCAAAGGCTTACGTGGAATGTATCGAAAGAGTGGGTATTGAAGAACAGTCGGCTCCAAAAGATTATTACATTATCAAATCAAAAATAGAATTCCGCGACGAAGCTACAGGTTCATGTATCACTGTGTTGCCTGACGACAGATTCAGTATAAACACTTTGATATCATATGATTCGCAAATTCTTACAAATCAGTTTGCTACACTTGAAAATATGGCTGATTTCCCTTCGGAAATCGCTTCTGCACGCACGTTCGTTTTCGTTCGCGAAATAGAACCTCTGCTCAATGCAGGACTGATTAAGGGAGGTGACCTGGACAATGCTATTGTGATATACGAAAAGCAGATGACTCAGGAAAGCTTTGACAAACTGGCTGATGTAATGAATGTTCCTCACATGGATGCAAGCCATTTGGGATATATCAACCATATTCCATTGGTATGGCCAAACGAGCCGGCAAGACACAAACTGCTTGACATCATTGGCGACCTTGCTCTTATAGGCAAACCTATAAAGGGAAGAATCATTGCTACAAGACCGGGACATACGATAAACAACAAGTTCGCAAGACAACTGAGAAAAGAAATAAGAATGCACGAAATACAGGCTCCTATCTACAACTGTAATGAAGAGCCGCTGATGGACGTGAACCGCATACGCGCACTATTGCCTCACAGATATCCGTTCCAGTTGGTAGACAAGGTCATTGCTATGGGTGCCAACTATATAGTAGGTGTAAAGAACGTTACATCAAACGAACCTTTCTTCCAGGGACATTTCCCGGAAGAGCCTGTTATGCCGGGAGTGCTTCAGATAGAGGCTATGGCACAGGTAGGAGGTCTGTTGGTTCTGAACTCAGTTGATGACCCAAAACTGTATTCTACATATTTCATGAAGATAGACAATGTGAAATTCCGCCATAAAGTGGTACCGGGCGATACTCTTATCTTCCGCGTGGAACTTATGGCACCTATCCGCAGAGGTGTATCTACAATGAAAGGATACGTTTTCGTAGGTGAGAAAATAGTTTGCGAAGCTGAATTTATGGCTCAAATCGTAAAAAAACAAATAATATAGATATGATAAGTCCATTAGCATACATACATCCTGAAGCACAGATAGGAGAAAATGTAGAAATAGGCCCGTTCGTGTATATTGACAAGAACGTTGTAATAGGCGACAATAATATCATAATGCCTAATGCCAACATTCTGTATGGAGCACGTATCGGTAACAACAACAGAATTTTCCCTGGTGCTGTGATTGGAGCTGTTCCACAGGATTTGAAGTTTAAAGGTGAAGAAACAACTGCTGAAGTAGGCGACAACAACACTATCAGAGAGAACGTTACAATTAACCGCGGTACTGCTGCTAAAGGCAAGACTGTGGTTGGAAGCAACAATCTGCTCATGGAAAGTGTACACGTGGCACACGATGCTATTATAGGTAACGGATGTATCATCGGCAACTCCACTAAATTTGCAGGTGAGATTATAATCGACGACTACTCTATTATCAGTGCAAGCGTACTTATGCATCAGTTCTGCCGTGTAGGTGGCTACGGAATGATTCAGGGCGGAAGCCGTTTCAGTAAGGATATTCCTCCGTTCATCATTGCAGGTAGAGATCCAATAGCGTATTGTGGTATCAACATTGTAGGCCTTAGAAGAAGAGGTTTCTCAAATGAACTGATTGAGAATATTCACAACGCTTACAGAATTATCTACAATAGCGGAAAGAACACAGCTGAAGCACTTGAACAGGTTAAACAGGAGGTTCCTATGAGTCCGGAGATAGAATATATTATCTCTTTCATAGAAAATTCTCAAAGAGGCATTATAAGATAATCATTTTTTGTATATTTACAAAATAAAGATTTAACACTATAATTAAGATGGTTTACAAATTCAGACTCATATCAGACGAAGTCGATAACTTCTTAAGAGAAATAAAAATCGACTCAGATGCTTCATTCTATGACTTGCATGAAGCAATTCTTAAATGTACAGGTTATAAAGATGACCAGATGACTTCATTCTTTATATGTGATGACGACTGGGAAAAGGAAACGGAAATCACTCTTGAAGATATGGGTACAAGCAGTTCTGACGAGGATATATATATAATGAAAGATACTCCGCTGAGCGAACTTCTTGAAGATGAGAAACAGAAGCTGATTTATGTTTTCGACCCATTGGCTGAAAGAATATTCTTCATCGAACTGTCGGAAATAATAACAGGTCAGGATTTGAAACATGCCATTTGTTCACGACAAGAAGGGGATGCTCCGCAGCAGACTATTGATTTCGATGAACAGCTGAATACAAGCCAGTCGCTTGACCTCGGAGAAAACTTCTACGGTGACGAAGATTACGACATGGAAGATTTCGATATGGACGGATTCGACATGACAGAAGGTAATCCTTACGATGACGACAAATATTAATAATAATATTGACTGAACAACGAAGCGAAGAATACGGCTTCAACGAAAATGTTGATAAATCCGTTATTCTTCGCTTTCTTAATTTATATATCTGATGAACAGCAAAAAGACTCTCATAGTACTGATAGGACCGACAGGGGTAGGAAAAACAGACCTCAGCATAAAAATAGCCGAGAAATATAACTCTCCTATCATTTCTGCCGACTCCAGACAGTTGTACTCCGAACTGAAAATCGGTACGGCTGCACCTGCAGAAGAATACCTGAAAAGGGTGAAACATTATTTCGTAGGTACACTGAAGCTGACCGACTATTACAGTGCCGCACAATATGAGAGTGATGTCATCAGTCTGCTTGAGGAGCTTTTCAAGGAAAACGATACAATACTTCTGACCGGTGGCTCGATGATGTATATTGATGCTATCTGCAAGGGCATAGACGATATCCCTACAGTAGACAACGATACACGCCGGATGATGATGGAGAAATACGAGAAAGAAGGTCTGGAAAGATTGTGTGCAGAACTGAAACTCCTTGATCCGGAGTATTACTCTATCGTCGATCTGAAGAATCCTAAAAGGGTGATACACGCACTGGAGATATGCTACATGACCGGAAAGACTTATACTTCCTTCAGAACCGGAAACAAGAAACAGAGGCCTTTCGATATCATAAAAATAGGACTGTGCAGAGAGAGGGAAGAGCTTTATGAACGTATAAACAGAAGAGTGGATATGATGATAAAAGACGGACTGGTAGATGAAGTCAAGTCTGTTTATCAATATAGAAACCTTAATTCACTAAATACAGTAGGATATAAGGAGATTATCCAGTATCTTGACGGCAACTGTACGTTAGACTTCGCTATAGAGAAAATAAAGCAGAACTCACGCATTTACTCCAGAAAGCAGATGACATGGTTCAGAAGGGATAATGAAATCACATGGTTCCATCCGGACAATGAGGAGGGAATCATGAATTTCATTGAATCTGAAAAAGAGAAATGATATAAAAAGTAGCGGAAAGACTACTTCACAAGACGTGAATAGGTGGTCTTTCCGAATGTTTTTGATTGCAATATTAATGAGAAATCATATCTGAATTTCAACTTGCTTCGCTTGGTCTGTCTAAGATTTTCATCTCTCAATGATTTAAAATCCTTACGCATGGATGAATAGTCTTTCCGTGCTTTCACAACTGCAAATGCATTTGAAAAATCAAATTTCAAGATGTAGAAAACTACTGCAAGATAATCGAGGAAACAACGTACAATCATTACTTTCCGCAATTCATCTGACGGAAGATTCTTGTACATCATCAACAGATTATTACGGAAATTAAGGTATGTCTTTTTCGGGTTTTCTTTCTTAAGCGTCGCTCCGCCTACGTGATAGACTTTACTTTCCGGAATACACACCAGACGGTATCCCCTACTCAACAAACGCCAGCAAAGGTCTATTTCTTCCATATGGGCAAAGAACTTGGGGTCAAGTCCTCCAACCGCAACATATACTTCGCGCCTGACGAACATGGCTGCTCCTGATGCCCAAAAAATGTCTGCAGGTGTATCATATTGGCCATTATCTGTTTCAAGAGAATCAAAGACTCTTCCACGGCAGAATGGATAGCCATACTTATCAATATAACCTCCGGAGGCTCCTGCGTACTCGAATTTTTTCTTGTCATGGTAACTGAGTATCTTCGGCTGGCAGGCTGCAACATCTTTATGAGATTCCATATAGGAAAGAATCGGTTCTATCCAACCTTCAGTAACCTCGACATCACTGTTAAGCAGAACGACATAGTCGGTATCAACATTGTTCATAACTTTGTTATACCCCTCGGCAAAACCATAATTGTCTTTAAAGGGTATCAATCTGACTGATGGAAACTCATTACGGACTATATCCACGGAATTATCAGTGGAACCGTTATCTGCCACACAAACTTCTGCCAGTTCCGGATTTGTGTATTTAACAACTGAAGGCAGAAACGTTCTCAACATTTCCGCCCCATTCCAGTTTAATATAACAACAGATACTTTTCTCATAAGAGATACATTAAGACTATGATTACTCAATAACCTCCGACATCAAGGACTCACCGTCGGCAGAGAAATCTCCAAGTCTGACTTTTATTAATTGATTGTCAGTTGCTTTAGCACTGTCAAGTTCAACTCTGATATAATTATCAGTAAATCCATGCATAGGCATTCCCGGTTTGGAATGTTCAGCAAGAACTACAGCTTCAACTCCTTTATGTCGTGCATAAAATTCCTTTGTTTTCAATTCAGAAAGTTCAAGCAGACGTTGACTTCTGGCATGTTTTTCTTCAGACGAAACTACATAATCTATCTTCAAAGCCTGAGTTCCCGGACGCTCTGAGTAACTGAATACATGAAGCTGGGTTACATCAAGCGATTTGATAAAATTGTAGGCCGATTCAAAATATTCAGGAGTTTCTCCACGTGTACCTACTATTACATCTACCCCTATAAAAGCATCAGGCATAAGCTGCTTGATTTTCCTTATTTTTGATGCAAACAACTCTGTGTCATATCGTCTGCGCATCAGTTTCAACACTTCGTCACAGCCAGACTGCAAAGGAATATGAAAATGAGGCATAAATCTCTTCGAAGTGGAAACAAATTCTATTATTTCGTCCGTCAACAAGTTAGGCTCTATAGAAGATATCCTATATCTCACAATGCCTTCTACCTTGTCCAACTCCTTTATTAGGTCAAAGAAAGTTTCACCAGTAGTCTTACCGAAATCGCCAATGTTTACTCCTGTAAGAACGATTTCCTTTCCTCCTTCTGCCGCTACATCTTTTGCCTGCTGAACAAGCTCTGATATACTTCCGTTTCTACTTCTACCCCTTGCAAAAGGTATTGTACAATATGAACAGAAATAGTCACATCCGTCCTGGACTTTCAAGAAATATCTTGTACGGTCACCACGAGAACATGATGGGGAAAATTTTCGTATATCTTTCGTAGCTGTAGTTATAGCCTCTCCGTGTGCAGACTTATCGAGTGTTACCAAATACTTCATCAGGTCACCTTTCTGTTCCGCTCCCAAAACCAAATCCACTCCTTCAATATCGGCAACAGTATCCGGTTTGAGCTGTGCATAACAGCCTGTCACTATAACGTAAGCTCCAGGATGAGACTTAACAAGTTTATGAATAGCCTGACGACACTTTTTATCAGCTACTTCAGTAACAGAACATGTATTTACAACTATGATATCAGCTTTCTCTCCTTTTCTTACAGTTCTAATCCCTGCATCCTTCAGAGTTTTTCCTATTGTAGAAGTTTCTGCAAAATTCAGTTTACAACCTAATGTGTAATAAACAGCTTTCTTATCCTGAAAAACAGTAGTATCAATCATATAAATAAATTATTTTGTGCAAAGTTACTCATTATTTCGATATGTATATGAGAGCCTGAAGCAACAGAAAGGCCAAAATGTAAAAAAATGAAAATCTAAATCAGTTAAAAAAGATAAAATAGGCTGTAAAACATATTTTTTCGCAAAATTCTTGCCAAAAAAAGAACAACGTATCAAAAAACTATATATCTTTGCAGCGTCAATTAAGATAACAACATAAGTATTACAGAATTTTAAAAGCAAAAAAGAGATGAAAAAGTTAGTATTTTTATTCGTTGCATTCGTTGCAGTATCTTTCGCATCATGTGGTGGTAACAAAAATGCAAATGCAGAAGCTACAGAAGCTGCTGCTGTAGTAGAAGAAGCTACTCCTGCTTGTGATTCAGTTAAAGCTTGCTGCGATTCAGTTGCTTGCGACTCAGCAAAAGCTTGCTGCGACAAAGCTGAATAATTATCAGTAGAGTCTGATTAGGTAAAAAGTTTAAAGTCTGTGGATAACAAATTCCTACAGGCTTTTTTTGTGCCCTTACGTTTCGTAATACTAAAGAAAAAACAGAGTTATATCCCTAAAAGGAAATCTATAAATACATTGAATTGAATTATCGGAAATCTTTAATCAGAAGTACGATAAATAAACGATAGGAATTTCCAAAAACGAAGCAATCACTATTCATATAATACAAAAAAATCCCCCTTCGAACGAAGAGGGATTTTTGTATATTTGAGTATCAAATATTAAGCTTTTTCAGCTACAACTTCGAAAGGAATTTCTACAGAAACTTCCTTGTGAAGCTTAACGATAGCTTTGTAGTTACCAACTTCCTTAACTGAATCCTTAACAACGATAATCTTACGATCGATGTTGTGACCCAATTTAGCAAGTTCTTCAGCAATCTGAATGTTACCTACTGAACCGTAAATAGCACCAGTTGCGCTAACTTTAGTAGCGATAGTCAAAGAAACACCCTTCAATGATTCAGCTACTGCTTCAGCATCTTTCTTAATCTTTTCCAATTTGTGAGCACGCTGTTTC
>NZ_DXVR01000021.1:0-6250 GCF_019417265.1 Bacteroides sp. | reverse complement strand
AAGGATTTTACCCTGTTCGTTCAAGAATTTCTTCAAGAATTCAGGATCTTTGTAATCGATATACTTAATACCACTCTTTTTGAAACGGCAGTATTTTTTCTTCTTAACATCTACTGATGGCGGAGTTAAATATCTGATTTCTGATTGTTGCTGTGCCATGATTAATTTTCCTCCTTTTTAGTTGATTTAACATTTCTTCTCTTAGCAGCATATTCTGCAGCATACTTGTCCATCTTGAAAGTCAAGAAACGGATAACTCTTTCGTCACGACGGTAGTTAACTTCAAGCTTTTCGATTACAGTTGGTTCAGCTTTAAACTCAATCAACTGATAGAAACCTGTAGATTTCTTCTGAATTGGATAAGCCAATTTCTTCAATCCCCAGTTTTCTTCATTGATGATCTCAGCACCTTCCTGAGTAAGGATTGCTTTGAACTTCTCTACCGCTTCCTTCATCTGAGCCTCAGACAAAACGGGAGTTAAAATGAAAACGGTTTCGTATTGATTCATACTAATTCGTTAATTAAATTATTAATAAAAAATTTCAATCGCGGCGCAAAGGTACAACTTTTTATCTAATATACAAACATTTAAGCTACTTTTCTTCGTTTTTACGGCATAATATCACTTTAGCCACAAAGAAACTATACCTGTACATTACTTATTATGCATGATTTAAATATTAAAAAGAGTTCCATCACAATAGAATTACCGACAAATATAGTATCTTTGCATAGTTGTATAAACAATAATTATATGATAGAACAATTCAATTTTGACATCCAGCTAATTTTTGCCATACTAAACGGAAAAGTTTCTGCTGCCATAAACCGGAAACTGATAAGAAATTTCAGAATGAACGGTCTGGACATCACTCCTGAGCAATGGACAGTACTGATTTTTCTATGGGAAAAGGACGGAGTGACACAACAGGAGCTATGCAACGCCACATTCAAGGACAAACCGAGTATGACGCGACTTATCGACAATATGGAGAAACAACATCTTGTAGTGCGCATATCGGACAAGAAGGACAGAAGAACAAACCTTATCCACCTGACCAAAGACGGCAAGCAGCTTGAAGACAAGGCAAGAATGGTAGCAAACCTTACTCTGAAAGAGGCGCTGAAAGGCTTGACACTGGAAGAGTTAAGCATCAGCCAGGAGGTATTGCGCAAAATCTTCACAAACACGAAAGATTAGCCATACAATAAAAGCATGATAATACACGAATTTCGTTTTTTTTCATAAAATAATTTTCACGTGTAAAGAATTATGCTTTAATTTGTAACCAATAAACGAATAAACCATAAAAATAGAAGACACACATGAAAAGCTTATTAAAGAATCTGGGAGTAATATTGATTATTATCGGAGCTGTTATCCTGATTGCCTGCTTTGCAACTGAAAATGTAAACAACAACGCTATTCTGGGAACATCAATGGTTCTTATCATTGCAGGATTAATCAGCTACATCCTGATTAACAAACGTATCACTGATTAATGTAAACTACAAATCAGACAAAATAAAAAGAGGTTATCTTTCATGGATAACCTCTTTTTATTTTATATACCCGTCAATCAAGCATCCTGCTGTTCATCGTCCGGAGTAATCAGTTTATATCCCTTACCGTGGATATTGATAATTTCGATAGATGGGTCTGCCTTAAGGTGCTTACGCAACTTAGTGATATAAACGTCCATACTTCTTGCATTGAAATAGTTATCGTCAATCCAGATATTCTTCAATGCATAATCTCTCTGAAGTATTTCGTTTGCATGAGAGCAAAGCAAAGACAGAAGTTCAGATTCCTTAGTAGTAAGCTTAGTCTGCTTGTCACCGATAGTAAGCAACTGTTTCTGAGTATCGAAAGTAAAGTTACCGATAGTGTACATAGTGTTTTCCTTTACCTTCTTACCTCTTACTCGACGCAAGATAGCCTCGATACGAAGTGTAAGTTCTTCCATACTGAAAGGCTTGCTGATATAATCATCGGCTCCAATCTTGAATCCTTCAAGGATATCTTCCTTCATAGTCTTAGCAGTAAGGAAAATCACAGGAACTTCCGAATTGATTTGTTTGATTTCCTGAATCATAGAGAAACCATCCTTGACAGGCATCATAACGTCTGTCACAATCATATCATATTTTCCTTTCTGATATCCTTTTACACCTTCGTCACCATTCAGGAACAGGTCAGCTTCATAACCTTTAGCCTGTAAATATTCTCTCAAAAGCATGCCAAGATTCTCGTCATCTTCGCACAATAAAATACGCATTCTTTCGTCCATATTATTCTTCTTTAAATAAAGGTAATACAATAATAAATTTAGTTCCTACATTCAGTTCACTTTCAGCACGGATGCTTCCATTGTGATCTGTAATAATCTTCTTCACATAGGCCAGTCCAAGACCAAATCCCTTCACATCGTGCAGGTTTCCGGTATGAACACGGTAGAACTTGTCAAATATCTTTTTCAAATTTTCTTTCTTTATTCCGATTCCATTGTCCTCGACGGAGATATGCAATTTGTTAGCCTCATTCCATGTTCTGACCTTAAGGCTTATATCCACATCCGAGCGTTTATATTTCACTGCATTATCCAACAAGTTGAATATCACATTGGTGAAATGCATCTCATCCACAAATATGAACGGATCCGTAGCATCAAGTTCCGCATCAAGCGTACCATGACAACTTTCCACCTTCAACCTGAAAGTATTTATCACGCCGTTCACAAGTTCATTGGCATCAATTTTCTTTTTCTTCAGCGTAGCTTTCTGACGCTCGAACATCGACATCTGCAACACTTTCTCTACCTGGAAACGAAGACGTTTCGTTTCATCGTTTATCACTCCCGAAATATGCTTGAACATCACAGGAGATTTACCTACAGCCGGGTCATTAAGCATCTGAGCCGCAAGCGATATGGTAGAAATCGGAGTCTTGAACTCGTGCGTCATATTGTTAATGAAGTCATTCTTTATCTCCGTAAGTTTCTTCTGACGGAATATTATATATATGGTAAATATAAAAGTAACCAGAAGAACCATCGTAAATATCAACGAAGGTATCATAAACTTCACAGAGCTGAAAATATAGTCATCCATCGTAGGGAAGAATATTTTCACATATCCCATTTTTGCCGGAGGGTCATTCTCAAACAACAGTTTTGAATAGACTTTCTCGCCGTCGTACACATAGTCCGAACAACGATAGACCTCTTTTCCATCCCTGTCTGTCACCGTAAAATGATAAGTCAGGTCCAAACCATTGTTCAGCAACTCCGACTTAATGAAATGGTCCAACTGTTTGAAGTTTATTCTATCCTTCAGCGGTTTGTCGCTCGCAGTATAAAGTATGTTATACACCACCTCATCAAGCAATGCCCTCTGGTAGACATATCTTTCCTTGATTATCTCCTGCAAGGTTCGCGATGTCTGGGGTATATTCTTACCATTCGAGATAATAACTTTAGGCACATTTGCAGGCCTGTTGGTTATCGTCTTGAACTCAAAGGTAGAATACATACTTCCATCTGGCGATGTTATGGTATATTGGTGATGTTGCATAATATCACCGCTATCCTTACCTTTGTTCAGGTTAAACTGTTCAGCAAGACGGGCTGCCCTTTCAGTAGCTGCCACATCAGCCTCCAGATATTTCTTGGTTTCCACCAGTTCCAGATTGCGCACGGACTGAGCAAGACTGCGGTTTACATTCTCTTCGAATTGTCCACGACGCATCTTTACCATCTCTTCTATATAACTTACCTGCAAATACAGCAGGCTAAGAAAAGACAATGCCATAATGACTCCTAATATCCATATTGTTGACTTTTTCATGGTGACAAATTTAACAAGCTAATTAATATAATCATCACCAATTAACATGTTTTACACGAGATTTTTTCGTATTTAACAATACCCTCCGATTTTAATTGATAAAATCACAAGTAAAAACACTTATCACCTCGCCTACTTTACAAAAATAATATAACTTTAAATATATAACAACTAAAAGTGGCAAAAAGTTCACCGTAAGGCAATAAAAAAAAAGCCACATTTTTAAGAAATGCGGCTTTTTTATGTATTAAAATATCAACTAAGCGTTAATCTTCATTCTTTTCCTGTTCCTCAAATTCCTTCATCAGCTTATTCTGAACATCTGTTGGAACAAGTTCGTAGCTTGCAAACTTCATAATGAACGAAGCACGTCCTCCGGTCAATGAGCTTAAAGCAGTAGAATAGTTGGACATTTCCTTCAAAGGCACTTTAGCTGCAAGTTTTTCGTATCCCTTTTCACTGCTCATACCCATAATCATACCGCGGCGTCCCTGCATATCGCTCATCACGTCACCAAGCTTGTCGCTCGGAACGAAAACTTCCACATCGTAGATAGGTTCAAGAATCTTAGGACCTGCGTTCTTGAATGCTTCGCTGAAGGCATTACGTCCGGCAAGCATGAACGAGATTTCATTTGAATCAACCGGGTGCATCTTTCCGTCGTATACGATAACACGTACGTCGCGTGCATACGAACCTGTTAGAGGTCCCTGTTCCATACGGCTCATGATACCTTTAAGGATGGCTGGCATAAATCTTGTGTCGATGGCTCCACCCACAACACTGTTGATGAATACTAACTTACCGCCCCATTCCAAATCAACGGTTTCAGTACCCTTAACGTTAATCTTGAATTCCTGACCATTGAATTTATAGACTTCAGGAGTAGGCATACCTTCGTAATACGGCTCAACAATAAGATGAACTTCACCAAACTGTCCGGCACCACCTGACTGTTTCTTATGTCTATAGTCGGCACGAGCAGCCTTAGTAATAGTTTCTCTGTAAGGAATCTTTGGTTCCATGAACTGCACTGCAAGTTTTTCATTGTTTTCAAGACGCCATTTCAGTGTACGCAAATGGAACTCACCCTGACCGTGAACAAGAATCTGCTTCAATTCCTTAGACTGTTCAACAACCCATGTCGGGTCTTCCTCACGCATACGGTTAAGGACAGCCATCATCTTTTCAGTATCAGCCTCGTTTTCAGGCTTGATAGCTCTTGTATATTTAGGATTAGGATACTTGATGAAATTGAATCTGTTTTCGCAGTCCTTGCTGTTCAGCGTATTACCGGTCTTGACATCTTTCAGCTTCACTGTACAACCGATATCACCGGCTCTCAGTTCTTCCACCTTTTCACGGTTTGCACCGGCACATACATATAGCTGAGCCATACGTTCCTTAGAACCACGGTCGGCATTATTCAGGTCGTCACCTTCGTGAACTACACCACTCATAACCTTGAAGTACTGTACATCGCCGATATGTGGTTCAACGGCAGTCTTGAAGAAATAAAGTGAAGTTGGAGCATCAGCCACAGGAGGCACAGGAACACCACGTGTGTTGTGAACCACAGGCATTTCGTCAACGAAAGGCACTACGTTACCAAGGAATTCCATCAGACGGCGAACACCCATGTCTTTACCTGCACACACGCAGAACACAGGGAACATACCTCTTGCAGCCAATCCCTTACGGATACCTTCGCGCATTTCGTCTTCTGTAAGCGATTCAGATTCGAAGAATTTCTCCATAAGAGTTTCGTCATGCTCGGCAGCAGCCTCAACAAGTCTCTTATGCCATTCCATAGCTTTTTCCATTTCTTCAGCCGGAACAGGTTCGATAGTAGGAGCACCACCTTCAGGTCCCCACGAATATTTTTTCATTAAAAGTACATCAATCAACGAATTGAAGTCCGGACCTGTACTGATAGGATACTGAACCGGAACAACTTTAGAACCATAATTCTCAGTCAACTGTTCAAGCACTTTATCGAAATCGCAGTTAGGCGAGTCAAGCTGGTTAACGAGGAAGATAACCGGTTTACCCAACTTTTCAGTGTAACGGAAGTGATTCTGAGTACCTACTTCAGGTCCGTACTGACCATTAAGAAGCAATATTGCTGTATCAGTTACGTTAAGTGCGGTTATAGCAGCTCCCACAAAGTCATCACTACCCGGACAGTCTATGATATTAAGTTTTTTACCATTCCACTCCACATGATAAACGGTAGAGAAGACCGAGTAACCATACTCCTGCTCTACCGGGAAATAATCGCTGACAGTGTTCTTGGCAGTAATTCTGCCGCGACGTTTTATAATACCACTCTCAAAGAGCAAAGCTTCAGTGAGGGTGGTTTTACCTGAGCCATCATTGCCAAGAAGTGCAATGTTTTTAATT
>NZ_DXVR01000020.1:40911-41325 GCF_019417265.1 Bacteroides sp. | reverse complement strand
CATATTATCACCTAATACATTTGCATCCTCTATTTTACATTTTATTTTTACAACTTCTTCTCCTTTTTCAATAGTTTTTATTGTAAAACTTCTTCCAGGTAAAATATTAACATCTGATAAATCTAAATATTTTAGAGCCGTCATTTCATTTATACACTTGAAATCTTTTGCATTGACGTTTCCTAAAATCTTTAAATTTGTAATGTCTTGTTTTCGATATCCGTTTTTTTCTATTTTTTTTTTCCAACTTTCCCTTTTTAGAAACTGTTATACTTATACCATTCTTTAGCATTTCTAAATCAGTTTGGGAATAAATTGCAAAAACTGTTACAAAGAATACAATAAAAAATGTAATAAATCTATTCATGTTGTTCATAATTATATATATTTTAAACCCCTAAAATCATTTCATAA
>NZ_DXVR01000020.1:0-40901 GCF_019417265.1 Bacteroides sp. | reverse complement strand
ATATAGTTCCGATAGATATTTATAATACAATCAAAACAATAACACATTATATAAAATAGACACTACTATGCAAGCCGCAATAGTTATATATTTTGTTTTACTGCTGACGTTAGCATTTTCACATCCCTCATAATAGCTGTTCAAAGCCCGATGATACAGAAAATGATTTATATTCAAGAATATAAAGATTAAATATATGCAAGGCTTAAACCACCATAAGCTTGAAAATAATGATGATCCAGAGAAAAAATCCAACAAGCCTACAGTTTTACTGTTTCTCATTATATTTTCTTGAATATCAAACACATTGTTAAATGAAAAATAACATAACAAAGAACACAGTACAGACAATGATTCTACAACAAACTTACTTAACTTCCTAGTTACCAATCCATATCCATGAACGGACAGCAAAACAATAGAAATCAGGATAAACCATACCATATCCGCCTTCAGTTTATCCCCTATAGAATATGCCCCCAAATTAGGTTCACTGCTTATTCCGGTAAAAAACTCAAATACACCACCTATGAACGAATTATCCAATAAGGAATCAATGCCACTGTCTATATTATAAGCATCCTGATTCATAATCAGGCCACATACAATGAACACAAATAAAACTTGCAAATTACCAATTCCTAAAAGCCTATCCAGGGTTTTATTAGGAAAAATATCACCATTTTCACTTTTAATTACGGATTTCAACCCATAAAAATAGGCTACACCTGCAACAATTCCGATAAAAATAAACGTAAATGTTCCCATTTCTTTAATTTATGCCCGCAATCCCCAGAAAAGGCATTATGTTTTATTAGTATATAAAAAGAAAGGCGTGAGGACTTGTCCGCTTCACTCATCGAAATAGGGCATCGCCAAACGCCTCGTAGAAATGAATAAAGAAACAATAAACCCACGCCGTTTGTGATATGTAAAAACAGTGTACAACATTGGCTGTACACACATACATATACAAAACAGATGAGCGTCATATTGTCTCTATCCCTCTACTAAAATTTGGCGATTTCTATTTCAGGATAAAGCAAAAAACGCTTTCTTATGTAAACACCGGACCATTTCTCCGGTCGGTGTATTGCAAAGATACATTTTTTGTCCAATATGACGCTCTTTTATGGGTTTAATTTTTAAAATTGGCTGAAAATGCTTTGCAAAACATTTGCAAAGCATTTTCAAACGCTATTCAAACACTGTTTAAACGCTGTTTAAATGCCGTTTAAACACCGCTAAAAAAGTGACACTTTGCACAAAAACATATTCTTTATTCATTTCAAAAATATTTCTACTTCATATCAAATATCTATTCCGCCTATAAGCCCCCTGAATTCAGCATTATTAAAAACAAAAAAGGCGTGAGGACTTTTTTTCTACTCGTCAAGAAACAGGCATCGCCAAACACCTACAAGCAACAAGTGAAAACAGTAATCCCACGCCGTATGGTTATACAAACGGGTACAAAATTGGCTGTACACGAATATATATACAATACAGATGAGCGTCGTGTTCTCCTACCCTGCTTGTTCTTGAAATTGGCGATTTCGTTTCTTAGGATAAAAGTAAAAAACGCACTATTTATTACGAAGATACGTTTTTTATAATACACGACACCTTTTCGTGGGATTTTTTTTGTTACCTTTACACTAAAGGCGATACAAATTTAAAGTTTGCAGATTTTATCACATGAAATTTCTTCGTATAAAAAAAGGAAAACGTATTTTTGTATCAGAACTATTGATTATTGATACAGAACAGTCATACATACTATGCCGGACAATAAAGAACTTCTTACATATCTCATCGACAACAGGGTTTTCGAATCTTCGGCCTCCGCACTTGCAAGCCGCCTCGGATATAAAGGAAGGATGGCTTTCTCAAGACTGAAAGAAGGGAATATCCGGACTTCTACGGTGGACAATATCATTGATGATATCTGCTCTCATTTCGATTTGGATTATTCGGACCTGATTGACATTACTGAGATGTTCAGGGTAGGCAGGATTCTATATGATGCAATAAAGGATGGCAATGTTTACGATAATGAAACTTCCGGTCCGGAAAGGATTCTGACGGACTTCGTGACACGTGACTTCAAAGATTATCCTGAATATTTCAGCCCTTACATACCGCAGTTGGACGAACTATGCAGGGACAGACCTTACGTGTACTTCGGCGCCGTGATGGTGATGTATATAAAGATGAAAAAGGTTGATCCGTATGCAGGAAACACAGCGCAGTTCCACAATCTGCTGAAAGAACATACCTCGCACATTTGTTCCGTTCTCAAACTACACATCCCGGAAAATGCTATAGGACATTCCACTTCATTGGCTTATCTCTCGGACAATACCATCAGAAATATTCCACAGTGCATTTGGGGGCTGATGGTGAACAATATTCATGTTTTGAGATATTTTGCCGATCCGGATTATATAAACAGCATCCTTGAACTCGGAGCTGCCTTCACCGAATGGGAGGATTTCAGCTACTGGCATGAAACCGGTGTGGCTTATTCCAAAGGGGAAAGGCTATGGACTCTGTTCTTCCGCGAGTCGAACTCACCACTACACGGCATGTATATTGGTCAGACTTTCGAAGCCGGAAAAGATAACGAGACTTTCATTCCGAAAGAGAACTTCTCACTGATTTTCTGGAACAAAGAAAATGATGATGATGAGTTTGCCGTTATTCAGGCATGCAACATTATTAATTCTGCAGCCGAAGACTATACCGTGTATTACGGGCTGTATAAGTACGACGACGTCAGCAACGAAATAACAATTAAATGGAATGACGGGAATGAGAATTTCCTGAACATACCGTCAAGACTCAAAAGAATTACGGGAGAGAAACCTGCAGAAAGGGACGAGCAGGTTTGGTGGAACATTATCCGCAAATTCGATGACAATGATTCTCTGAAATTATTTACAGAGACACTGCTCGACAGGCTTAACACGGAATACCTTGACGATGACTATGCCATTCAGAACGTAATAATCAGCCGCAAGCTCTTTACTCTTACTATTGAAACAACCGACGGAATAGAGGAATACTCAATCCCGATTGACGCATATCCTTTCCTTAGGAATTTAAGAGTATTCGATGAGGTTACTATCAAGAAAGATACACGTACAGAAGAACTCTTCGTCAGCTGGCCGTGGGCCGGGTATGAGATACCGTTGAGTGAATTCAATATAAGAACAGTTCAGTAACCTAAAATGGTCACTGAACTAAAATCCTTATTTTATCATAAATCCTTCTCCCTGCACTTGTAGAAGAAATAATCCAGTATGAACCCGGCATTCTTCCTTACCAGCTCTTTACCATGTTCCAGTCCTTGTGTGCTATTCAAGGCTGCATCCTTCAAGTAGCCTCTATCAAGAAGTTCGCAAGCTGTTTCGTATGGTATCAATCGGCTATTCGTCAGGAAATTAAATGCATTCTTTTCTGCTTTTTCCTTATTATAATAAGGATTATCCGGAGAAGCTATACAGTCACAATAGTTACGCACAACAGATAATCCTTGTTTAGGAGTAACACACAACATCAATACGTCATCTCCCATATCAGGAATTTTCAGTCCTTGAGCTGTTTTATATTTCATCTTATTAGAAATGAAATCGTTCATTTCTTCTTTCCCCTTCAGGAATACTAAGTGTTTTCCTTTAGTTGCCGCAACGAAGTTATCGTATGCCGCCTTTTTGTTAGTATCCGACAAATCATTCTTAATGTCATCAAGTTCCGGAATATCTTTAGTGCTATAAACATTCATAGCTCCATTGTGTAGCCAATACTTTCCAAACTTGAACAGAGTTGTTGTAACTACCGTATCACCCGGTATTAACTTTGGAGCACCAAGTTCAATAGAATCTTTTGTTACTTTATACGTTTCCTCCTTGTCAGAAAATTCCTTGAACACATAATAATCATCAGTGTCGTCCGTCACCAGATATAATGCTTCCAACCTGCTGTCAACGTCCATATATGGAGCATCAACAGGATTCACAGCCTGTTCCTCAAAAAGAAGTTTCAGATAATCAGGGGCGGTAATGGAAAGAAGAGGTGTTCTGCCAGACAACACGGCGTTCATCTTAAAGGAATATATCATCAAATCCATCGTGCGTGCATCAAGGTCCTCACGTTTCTCTAATTCCTCCATATACTCGGACAGGCTATCCAAATAACATTCATAACAGCCCATGTTGATATATGAATCAAAATAGAACCACTCTACTTTATTTCTGTATTCAAGGAAATCATCCTCTGTCAAATAAGAGAAATCAAAGAAATCCTGAAGTCTTTCATTCACCGGAGCTGTCTCGAATTCCTCGTCGAAGATATCATAAATTTCATTTGCCAATGCCAGAATACCGGTATTCTCAGGGTTATAGATTATCTTTCCTATCTTATCTTTCTGAAAACAATGCCACAGAATGAAGCGTATATCTTCCACATTTATCTCGTCGGGATAATAATCTTCGCCAGGTTCATAGAAAGGCAATCGGCTGCCATATCGCTTTTCACATTGCGAAGTGAACACCTGCCAGACACCTGTTTGCGAGATAATATCTTCAAACCATCCGACAAGAAATATCGCCGTGTCTTCGTAAACTTCGTCTTCTGGCTCTGTTTCTCCCTCCATTATGTCATAATCATATAACAATTCAATTATTCTATTTACCAATTTACAGTAATAATTGTCTGTAGCATCGGTCTTAGTATATGGATGCATAGACACCCATTCTCTAGGATAAATTCTTCTCATTTTTACCAGTTTTTGATTATATTCAATAAATATCACGCCAAAACCTCATTCACAATCTGCAACATCTTTTTGTTGTTAATCTGTGTTCTGAAATGTACAGTATAACCTTGCGAAGAAAGATTGTCGAAAAACACCTTGGCGCATTCAATCTTAAGATTTTCCAATCCACGGGTTCCGGTCATATTGTCTACATCTTTAGACTCCACTACTATGTTCAGTTCCTTTTCACCATTCCTTTTTTTCACCACATACATGAAGTCGGGACTGTAAGTACCTCCAGCCACGGTAGGAATAGCTATACTGTTTCGCGGAATCTTGCCATAGACAACAACCTCGGCTATGTCGGCATTGATATTATCCAGTTCCAATGGAGAATCAAACGCCTTAGTGTCATACAGATATTTTGCCATAGGCTCTCCTTCTACGATCTTTGTGCCTATCCTGCCTTGAGCAATTTCTTTTCTTACTGTGCCATCACTGTAAGTCAATGCTGTAGCTCCGATATTTCCGCCGGTCTTTTTATATTTGAAATGCCCCATCAGGTTTTCTGCCTTCCATTCGGCAAATTTACTGATTATAATACCTGCCGACTGCTCGTTAAAGAAAGAGTTCTTCAGTCTGCCGTGCTTTTCAACATAATTGTTTATTGCACTGTGCAGCACTGGTATAGGAATATTTGCAGCCAATGAAATACGTTTCAGAAATACGCCGTATGGCAGTGAGTTCTTTATCGTATATTGCACTCCTCCATCCATAAGAAGGGACATCTGTTCGCCGTCACTCTTCACCACGTCCCTGTGACTCGTGATGACCTGCTCGGAGAAAACACTTTCCGACTCTAAAATATATGTCAGAGCATCCCGGATTTTAGAATTTAGTTCTTCTTCATACCATATGGTATATCGCCTGTTCAGAATATTCCACAATTCGCTGATTTCATCGAAACGTGCCTTTCGTATTCCCACAGGCTTGTTTTTCAGCTTATTATTGTCCTTAATCTTGTCAGATACAACTCCCGAACGGAACAACGGATATTCATCAAAGAATTTTACCCTGTTTTCGGGAACAATGGAAAGCATATCCGAATCGTCGGGATCCAAATATCTTTTCGTCAGAAGTTCTGCCATAAGGTCTCTCTTGTCCACTCCCATTTTTGCAGCTATCGCACCAATATGCCTGAATGAGATGAATACAGTTTCGGGAACTTCGCTGTTGATTTGCTCTACTAATTTGTCGGCAAAATCAGCTTCAGTGAAATCCACTATATAGTTAAGCATGAAATCCTCGTTCGAGATTCTGTTGCCACACTCATCAACCGGGAGACGCAATCCACGGCCTACCTCCTGAAGCTTTGAGTTGTCGCTTCCGCTGGAACGGAGCTTGGCTATGGTGAAAACGTTAGGATTGTCCCAACCCTCCTTCAGCGTCCATTTGGAAAAGAGAAATCTTCGCAATATATAATTACCGTCTTTATCCCTGAAAGAAAGAAGCTGCTTCTTACCGTTAAGGATATCGTCCACCTCGCGGGCTATATCTTCGTCCGATGAACTGTTGTCCTGAGCAAAATATCCTGCATGACAGGCTTTTATATCACTAAGACTTGCTTCGAGATAATCCCTATATTCTTGTTCGCTGTCGCTCAGTACGGCTATAGTATCTTCAAGTTTTTCTTTCAGCAATCGCTCGAAAGTTTGTAGCAGATAAGGTTTCTTGCCGTCGGAACTTTCTCTATACGACGTAATATCATCAATAAAAAACAGGGCTAATGTCTTGATTTTGAACTTCCTTCCGCTGAAATTTGAACGTTCTGTCTCAAAATGCCTTTCCAGAGCAAGACGGAGCATCTGTTCCTGATATGAATTCATGTATATGTCCACATCTATTTCCTCGCCCACGTTCTTCGTCAGTCCATTGGAAAGTTCTATACAGTTTCTGTCTATGGATTCTATCATGATGCCGCTGAACTCTTCCGCCATTACGGACAGCGAATCACCGACATGCAGATGAAACGTACGTGTAGGCTTGTCAGCACTCCTATACTGGAATGCAGCCACATCATTTTTCACTACCGACAGTAATTTAACCTTTTCATTCTTCTTTGAGACAGGCTCGAAATGCTCCTTTGCCACACCCTTTATCAGCCCCTGATTGAATGCCTGGCAGGCGTTAAGGTCATAAAGCAGGTTTTTATATTCCTGAATAGCCCTCTTGGCCTTACCTTTACCAATAGTAATTTCAGGGAATGTAGCCCCAAAACGTATTATACACTGTGGCGCAAGCTCATCCATTATCACACCGAAAGCTTTCTGTTCGCGCGAGAACTTGTGCGGTTCGTCTATTATGACAAACGGCCTTGTGGCACGCAGAGCATTAAAAGGACGATAAAAGCCCTCCACCACCGTCCCGTAATCATCACGGCTAAGCATATAACCTTTAGCCACTTTCAGCAGCTGCATATTAACCAGAAGAACATATATCTTGTTGGAATTCCGGCTTGAGCCTTTTACGAACTCACTTACAGCCGTAGGGAAATACAGCCTTCCCTTTTTCTTGTTCTTCGCCGGTTCCAGTGTGAGCAATTCTATTTCGGCGCCATATCCGCAGACATCGCGGAAATGACGTTTCACTGCATAATCACCCATAAACTGCCTTGCTCCTGCCTTTATGGGAAGTGTAGGCACAGCCACTATGAATTTGTTGATACCATAACGTTTGTGCAGTTCATACATGGCATGGGTATATACATACGTCTTTCCCGTACCTGTTTCCATTTTTATATCCAGATTCAGGCACTTACTGTCATAGCTGTATCCCTTGTATTCCACAGACAGCCCATTTGCATCCTGAATATTCTTTATATTGGCTCCTACACCGTCTATATATGTAGTTATCTGCGGATTGGCATAATATACTGATGGCGGCTCAATAGTGGTCTTATGAAATACATCGGCTATAGCGTCCACGGCTTTCTGCTGATGTGGCAACGATGGTTGAAGTATAAGTTCCATATATATATTTATGTCAATAACGGATATCAAAATTAATACGCATATTCTTTTCTCCGGCCTGGACTGTCTGCATATTGTCTTTCAGTCCCTGCTGCTCATTCCACGACAGCGCATAGCCATATACCACTATATTCTGCGGATTGAATTCGGCCTCTGTCTGATATTTGTCAAGCAGTCCTCCTACAGCTTCGTTGGTCAGTCCCGGATTGATGATATAGAGATGGTTAGGCATACGGTAAACCTCGTACCCGTCGAAATCAAGTGTTTCTACCTCCGGAGTCAATCCATAGCCGTCCCTTACGAGCCATGTGGCAAGAATAGCAGATACGCCGAACTCGTCAACAAGCGTTTTGTCGCCAAATATATATTTCGGGTCATAGTTTTCTATTTTTTCCACTGCTATGTCCGAAGGTTCTTGCAGAGTGTAATGCTTGAATCCCAAATCGCCGTGGAACAGAGGATTTTCCTGTTTTATCTTGTTTGCGGCACGCTTGATGCGCTCCATACCTATTTCGTCTATGGTTCTGAAACCGGCTCTCTGTGCATTCGATTTTTCTTTTGTCAACTCAGGAATCTGTACGAGAATAAAATTGACAGAACAATCATTTTCTACACTCCATCTCATCAGAGCTTCTCCGGTTGTTCCTGAACCGGAAAAGAAATCAAGGATCAAATCATTGTTCCTAACACTTAAATCCAATATCAGACTTAATAAAGAAACCGGTTTGGTATAATCAAAAATCTTTTTCCCTATAGTTTGGGCAACATCCTTAGTTGCATTATCATTAGAATAAATACTATCCGTTAGTTCTAAAGTAGAAAGACTTTTTGTTCTATCCCCGAATTCTACAATATATCCATTATCATCTTCATCTATAAAAGCATTCTGATATGTTTTAGTGTACAGACGGACTCCATTCTTAGAACGTTTTACTACAATGAAACCTTTTTCCAATCCAAAGCGGAATTTATCCATGCTCCATCTCCAACACCAATCAGCACGATCATGATTACCCTGTTTTCTATCTAAATAATCCTCTTCGGAACCTCCCGGATAAAAGACTTCGCCATCAATAGTAATCGGATAGTCAAGACTCGAACTATACTGAAGACTATCATAATCCAATGTTTGATTTAATTTATAATATCCACGCTCATCAAAAAAAGAGTCTTTATATTTAAATCCGGAATCATTATGGCTTAACGGATATAAATTAGGAGATGTTTTCTTTCCATATATAAACAGATAATCATGATTCAGCGCAATTACATCTGAGGATTTTCCTCCTTTTTTAGTTACTCGAGGAATTATAGCCACCATATTCTCTTCCCCTAACACATCGTCACACAACAGCTTCAGATTACTCTGTTCATTATCATCTATGGAGATAAAAATCACACCATCGTCTGTCAGTAAATCTCTGGCAAGCACAAGGCGTGGAAGCATGAACATCAGCCATGCAGAATGAGTAGCCGAGCCACGGCGAGCCAAATCGAGAATTCTTATTGCTTGTTCCTCCGAAATACTAAGTTTGGAAGACAATTCTTCGGGAGTAAACTTGAAAGAATCGTTATATACGAAACCGTCGGAACCGGTGTTGTACGGAGGGTCTATGTAGATACACTTTATGCGTCCGGCATATGATTTCAGCAAATGCTTCAACGCATCTATATTGTCACCGCTGATATATACGTTCTTGCTGTCCTTGTTCTCAGGCAGACTGTTATGTTCCTCATCCGGCACAACAACTGTAGTTGTATCAAGCGAAGCCAACAATCTGGCATAATTTTTACCCAAGAAACGAAGTTCATACCCCTCATCCGTGACATTTATTTTGTCTTTCAGATATTCTTTAAAACGTTCTATATCGAAAGAGCCGTCCGCATGGAAACATGCGGGAAAGTTTTCCCTCAGTACCTCCATTTCTTTAGCTCCGAGAGTAACATTGTTATTCTTTTCCGTTATATCCTTTATCATTATTCATCCGAGTTATTATGCGACAAAATTAATATATTTTTTACATATAAGTCCGACATACAAATACAAACCAAGTATCAATCCTCATTAAACTCTTCAAAGAAGCCTTCTACCCCACCTTCTATCTGTTTGCCCAAATCCTCAATCTGTTTCGAGAAATCTTTCAATGCATTCTTGGTCATTTTGGCAAAAATCCTGCCTTTCAGCTTTCCAATCTCTTTAAGTTCCTCTTCGGAGTAATCATATTTAGAAAGTTCTTTTTCTATCTCTTCATATTCGGATGTTATCTTTTCCCAGTCTTCGTCAGTAAATTCATCATATCTGTCTTCCACCTTTTCCACTAAAGAAGATAATTCACCGACAGGAGTCTTTGAGGTTTCGCACGATGAAAAGCCTAACGAAAAGGCTATTGCTGCAAGAAATACATTTAATTTATTCATAACTATAGTTTTATTTAGTTTTTAATATACATAGGCAACTCTTTTGTTCCGACGTTCTTCAGCACACCATCGGCCACAAATCCTCTCAGTGTACGCAGTGCCTTAGATTTATTGAAGCCTGTCATTTTCTCAAAATCACGGCGGCGCATGAACTGGTTTTCAGAGAAGTATCTGTCCATCTTGGCCATAATCTCTTCCTGCTCCATATTTCCGGAATGGCGCGAACCGTCAGTTTCATGTTCAAACTGTACTGTACGGAACATTTCCGAAAGTTCCTTGTCAGGAGTAAAGCGGATACCTTTCACCTTGATGTCTGCCGCACTTACATATTCCGGATTTACGTCAGGAGCACATTTCAGGCTCAGACTGAAGCGTCCGATACCCTCCAGATGTACAGAATAGCCATTACTCAGTGCATTATACATCTCAGTGTTGAGGGCTGCGAGTACCGCTCTCACATCGGCTACCGTAAGCGTACATTTCTGGTTTATGCTTTCACTCAGATTTCTTGTAGTCACAACACCATTGGTAATGACTTTCGCATGGAGTTTGGAGGTTGCCGTTCCTTCTTTCTCAGGATTGTTATACAAATCAAATTTTATTGCCATACCTTTTATCTTTTATATGATTAATATTCTTATTTTAATAAACGCTTCGTCACAGATAGCGGAACACGTACGTGTCACGCGTGGAACACGAACGTGCAACGCGCGGAACACGAGCGTGTAACGGGCGTAACACGTACGTGTCACGGTAAATGTGACAAAAAATTCTGATATAAAAAAGGAATCGTAAAAGAAATAAATATAGGCGCATAACAATTAACAATTAATAACAAGGGATAGAGAGTTTTTTCATTACCTTTGTTTTTAAGTCTAAACTTTACAATTTATCATATGCAAAATAGCGACAGTATCATCATAATTCCTACTTACAACGAGAAGGAAAATATCGAGAATATAATCCGTGCCGTATTCGGACTGGAGAAGTTTTTCCACATCCTTATTATCGAGGATAACTCGCCGGACGGAACGGCAGATATCGTTAGAAAACTGCAGGAGGAATTTCCGGAAAGACTTTTCATGATTGAAAGAAAAGGGAAATTAGGATTGGGAACTGCATACATCACAGGATTCAAATGGGCTATCGAGAAGAAATACGACTACATTTTTGAAATGGATGCCGACTTCAGCCACAATCCGAACGACCTGCCAAAGCTCTACAAGGCTTGCCATGAAGACGGCGGAGATGTATCTATCGGTTCAAGATACGTCAGCGGGGTAAATGTGGTGAACTGGCCTATGGGAAGGGTGCTCATGTCGTACTTTGCATCGAAATATGTAAGGTTTATCACCGGAATACCTGTCCACGATACTACTGCCGGATTCAAGTGCTACAGACGCGAGGTGCTTGAAACTATCGACCTCGATAAAATCCGATTCAAGGGATATGCATTCCAGATTGAAATGAAATTCACTGCCTACAAGTGCGGATTCAAGATTATCGAAGTGCCGGTGATATTCATCAACCGCGAACTCGGTACATCGAAGATGAACAGCAGTATTTTCGGCGAGGCCGTATTCGGAGTGATAAAACTGAAATGGGACAGTTGGTTCAAGAAGTATCCTAAGAGGAAAAGTTGTTAGTTGTTAGTTATTAGTTGTTAGTTGTTAGTTATTAGTTGTTAGTTGTTAGAAGATGAAAAGAATTTGGATAAAGAATGCTGTCATCGTGAACGAGGGCAGACAGTTTAAAGGCTCGGTTGTAACTGAGGATGAAACTATATACAGAATAATAGAAGGCGATGCTGCGCCTGAATGCGATATAAACGAAACTATAGATGCCGGAGGTTGCTTCCTGTTGCCGGGAGTGATAGACGACCATGTGCATTTCCGCGACCCGGGACTGACTCACAAGGCCGATATGGCCACAGAAACTGCTGCAGCTGCTGCCGGTGGTGTGACTTCATTCATGGATATGCCTAACTGCAATCCGCAGACCACTACCATCGAGGCTCTGGAAAACAAGTTTGCCGATGCAGCTACCAAATGTGTGGTGAACTATTCATTCTATTTCGGAGCAACGAACAATAATGCAGACCAATTGAAAAATCTCGACAAGACACACGTATGCGGTGTGAAACTGTTTATGGGTGCAAGTACAGGCAACATGCTTGTGGACCGAATGGAAGCATTGAAGAAGATATTCTCCGAAGCAGGAATGCTTATTGCCACTCACTGCGAGGACCAGACTGTAATAAGCCGCAATACTGCCGAAGTAAAGGCAAAGTATGGCGAAGATGCAGATATATCTCTTCATCCTGTCATCCGCAGCGAGGAGGCTTGTTATAACTCTTCATCGCTTGCTGTAAAATTGGCAAAGGAAACGGGAGCTCGTCTGCATATCCTGCACGTGAGTACCGCAAAGGAACTTGAACTCTTCGAGGACAAACCTCTTTCAGAGAAGAAAATCACTTCCGAAGCCTGTGTATCGCATCTTATGTTCTGCGATGAGGACTACAAGACACTTGGCGGACGCATAAAGTGCAATCCAAGTATCAAGACTCGTGCCGACCGCGATGCCCTGAGAAAGGCATTAAGCAGCAATCTGATAGACGTGATAGGTACAGACCACGCCCCTCACCTGCTTTCAGAGAAACAGGGCGGCGCGCTGAAAGCTGTATCGGGTATGCCGAGCCTGCAATTCTCATTGGTAAGTATCTATGAGCTTGTCAAGGAAGGCATTTTATCTGTAGAACAGCTTGTACAGAAAATGTGTCATGCTCCGGCCGAGCTTTATCAGATTAAGGACAGAGGATTTATCCGCGAAGGATATAAGGCCGACCTGGTGCTGCTCAACCCTAACCACGAATGGACAGTAACAGCCGACTGCATAAAGAGCCGTTGCGGATGGAGTCCTATGGAAGGAAGAAACTTCCATGCCAAAGTTGAGAAGACTTTCGTAAACGGAACTGTAGTCTACGAAAACGATACTGTCAATACAGCACACAGAGGTCAGGCATTAATATTCAACAGATGATTTTTGAAATCAGTTGTTAGTTATTAGTTGTTAGAACCATCCGGATGGCAACTAATAACTAAAAACTAAAAACTAACAACTTTAAATTCTTAATTCAAGAAATGCGTACAGACATTACCGTAAAGGAATACGACATACACGAACTGACTGATTACATAAACTGGATTTACTTTTTCCATGCATGGGGATTTCAGCCTAAATACTCGTCGATAGCCGATATACACGGTTGCGACGGTTGCCGTGCAATGTGGCTTGTATCTTTCAAGGAAGATGAAAGACCGAAGGCTTCCGAGGCAATGCAACTGCACAAAGAGGCACAGAGAATGCTGAACAGCTTAGACGGACGATTCAAGGTCTATGCCATATACCGGCTGATGGATGCCAATTCGGACGGCGACAATCTTATAATGGAAGGAAAGACTTTTCCGCTTCTAAGGCAGCAATCGAGAGTAAAAGACTCTGACCCGTATCTGTGTCTGAGCGATTTCGTAAGGCCTGCCGCTTCAGGTGTGACAGATACGGTAGGTTGCTTTGCCACTACCATAGACCCTGAAATGGAAAAAGAGTTTGAAGGCGACGACTATAAACTCATGCTCTGCAAGACATTGGCAGAGAGGCTGGCCGAAGCCGCAGCAGAGAAGATTCATGAAACAATCAGGAAATCCGTCTGGGGATATGCTCCCGACGAGAATCTGAGCATTAAGGAACTGCTTGACGAAAAGTACTGCGGAATACGGCCTGCCGTAGGTTATCCTTCACTACCGGACATATCTGTGAACTTTTTGCTTGATGAATTGTTGGATATGAAGCGCATAGGAATAACTCTGACAGAAAACGGAATGATGCACCCTCATGCTTCGGTAAGCGGACTGATGTTCGCACATCCGCAGTCAAGATACTTCAGTGTGGGAAAGATAGACGAAGCGCAACTTGCCGACTATGCCGGAAGGCGTGGCAAGACAGCCGACGAGATGAGAAAGTATCTGAGAGCGAATGTTGGTTAGTTGTTAGTTATTGGTTGTTAGTTCTTAATTTTTAATTCTAATGATATTACTTAGAGTTGCAATATTCTTCCTGCTTATGCTGCTGTTGCCCGACTGGTATATACACCATATATATCTGAAGAACAGAGGCAGCAAGATTTATAAAAGGATTCTATGGGGACCGACTGTAGGACTGTTAGTGCTGTTAGCTGTTTTCATAGCCATGCACGACAGTCTGCACGACTATTTCGGCATATACCTTATTGTCACTCTTTGTTTCTGCATTCCTAAACTGACATTTGTAATCTTCAGCATTCTGCTTAGAGGGCTGAATAGAATTACCGGTCTGAACATCCCTCACGCTGCTGTATCAGCCTTGCCTGCATTGGCAATGTTGGGATATATACTTTTCGGAGCCATTAAAGGTAAAGAGAATTTCAAGGTCAGGGAAGTGACATTCTACTCCCCCAACCTGCCAGAGAAATTCGACGGATACCGTATTCTGCAACTGTCGGACATACACTCCGGAAGTTGGAAAGGCAATCCGGAAGCTCTCCAAAAAGCTATTGACCTGTGCAACAGACAGAATGCCGACATTGCTCTTTTCACAGGCGACCTTGTAAACAGCCGCGCTGACGAACTGACAGAGTTTAGCGATATATTCTCCGGACTGAAAGCCAAAGACGGTGTTTATTCTGTGTTGGGAAACCATGACTATGGCAATTATGTTAAATGGGATTCTGAAGCGGACAGAATAGCAAACGTAGATTCACTCATTGCCCGCGAAAACAGAATGGGTTGGACTATGCTGAACAACAGTCATACCATCATTAAAAGAGGAAATGACTCTATAGCTGTGATAGGAGTGGAAAACAGCGGTCGTCCTCCATTTCCGGATTATGCTCGTCTGAAAGACGCATCGACCGGCACGGAAGGAATGTTTCAGGTTCTTATGAGTCACGACCCTACACATTGGCGAAGAGAGGTTTTGCCAAAAACAGATATAGAACTTACACTGTCGGGACATACGCACGACATGCAGATTTCTTTCTTCGGCTTCTCTGTTTCGTCATTCATCTATCCGGAACATAACGGTATGTATATGGATGGAGATAGAGGACTTTACGTCAACATCGGACTGGGGCATGTACTGTTTCCTATGCGGCTTGGGGCATGGTCGGAAATAACGGTTATTAAATTAAAAGTTAAGAACCGAAGGTCAGCGAAACTAATTAAAAATTAAAAGACAAAAAACTCATAAACTAAAAAACTTAAAACTCATAAATATGAAATTTTTCTACATTATTTATCAGATTTGTGTATGGCTGCCTATATTCCTTGTAACTACCATCCTTACGGCATTGGTTACAATGATTGGATGCCGCTTTGGTAACGGACATTTCTGGGGATATTATCCCGGAAAAATCTGGTCGCAGATAACATGTTATACGCTTCTCCTGCCTATAAAAGTCGAGGGACGCGAGAATATTGACAAGAAACAGTCGTATGTGTTCGTAGCAAACCATCAGGGTTCGTTCGATATCTTCCTTATTTACGGATTCCTCGGAAGAAACTTCAAATGGATGATGAAGAAAAGCCTTAGAAAATTACCGTTCGTGGGAAAAGCATGCGAATCGGCCGGATTCATTTTCGTAGACAAATCAGGACCAAGAAAGATACATGAAACCATAGAACAGGCCTTTCATGTTCTGAAGGACGGTACTTCATTGGTAGTATTCCCTGAAGGTGCAAGAACTTTCACCGGACATATGGGAATTTTCAGAAAAGGAGCATTCCAGTTGGCCGACGAATTGCAGCTTCCGGTGGTTCCTCTGACCATAGACGGCTCATTCAACATTCTGCCGCGTACAGGCAAATTGCTGTCATGGCATCCTATGAAGCTGACTATCCACAAGCCTATCTTCCCTAAATCCAAAGGAACAGAAAACATTAAGGAGACACTGGAAGAATCGTACAAGGTAATAGAAAGCGCATTACCTGAAGAATATAAAGGCAAGGTTGATAATCCAGACCAATAAAGATTCCCTATACAGACAGTAAAGAAAAAGCTCCGGCATAACAGGAAGGAATTCCAATATGCCGGAGCTTGTCTTATAAATAAGTATCTGATTATCCGATTACCATTCAACGAATTTTCCGCGTGTCCTGCGGTCTGCGAGAATCTCTTTCAGACGTTTGTTCTTCTCTTTCGCAATGTATTTACGTCCGAAGATATTCGGAATAGCTACACCAAGAGAGATACACAATATCACCATACCCGAAGTGATACCGCTCTGTATAGCTTTCATCAGCACTGAAATCTGCTCCGGAGATTCTACGTTCATATTGATTATACCGAAAAGCATACGGTACATAAGCACACCCGGAATCATAGGAATGACAGAAGGGATAGTCAATACATGGTTAGGACAGTGGAACCAGTGTACGGCCTTTATCGCAATAAGGCTTACCAACACAGAACCTGCGAATGAACCCATTACAAGTCCCATGTCAAGACCGATATTGTCTGTGCTTGGACCGAGATTCACAAAGTTACGTGTACATACAGCTATGATACCTCCTATGGCTACAACCCACAACAGACGGCGAGGGATATTGAAAATCATGGAGAATCCCATTGCCGAAATAGCTGCTGCTATGGCATATTCTATATATGTGTGATGAGGAACCATGCTTATGGTTGGGAAGAAGTTTTCTATGTGGCATATCTTAACTGCAAACGCAATACCGAAAGCCATTGCAGACACCATAAGCAATGTGTTTACAGCTCTGACAATACCTACCTGAATATAATTGTCAAGCATGTCATCAACGAAGTTTATCAAAGGCACACCCGGTACGATGAACAGCGCACAAGCCAACAGCGGATGCCATGGTGTAGTGGTCCATGAAGCCGGAAGCAACGTAGACGCCCACGCAAGCATAGTAGAAACAAATGCGGCAATGGCTATACCCATATAATGGTTCAATCCTGATTCGTTGCAGTGTGCACGAACCCTCATACCGATGATGGCTGCTATAGAAGCATAGAGAAATGCCACCCAGTCGCATCCGAACTGAATACAGAATCCACCGCAGGCAAATCCGGCTCCTACGGCTACCTGCCATGGTGTGTAATTACGCTTACGCTTACGAATTTCCTCCAGTTCTGCCTCATACTGGTCGAGTGTATAATCATTCTCTATGGCACGCCACGACAATTTACTTACAGCTGAAATAGCTGTCATGTTTACTCCATGACCCTCTATTCTCTGAAACTTGGTGAAAGAATAATCACCATCACTGACATTCACCATAAGCATGGTAAAGCTGACATTGATGTGAAGTTTTTCTTCCGGAATACCTAAGAAAGCGGCAGTACGCTTCATGTTTCTTACCACACGGTTAGTGTCGGCAAGGCTTTCAACCAAAAGTTTTCCGGTGCGTAGAAGTAAATCTACTCGTCGATGCAGCAACAGCTCATCGTGTACTTTTTCTGTCGTTTGAAGATGTTCCATATAGTCAAGTTTTGTTTTCGGCTGCAAAGGTATTAATTATTCCTATTTTATGCGTATCTTTGCAGAGCAATATTGTATAAAAAAAATGCCAGAAATTGAAAACAGACAGAAAAATCACAACCCAATTCCACAGTTTTGTGGAAAAATTACGCACCTTAAAGAAGCATAACAAAGTGGTATAACTACATAAAAAACTAACTATCAACAAAATAAACCCCTACACTCCATAATGGCACAAGTATTGCCTAAAGTTTTATGGCATCTAAAAACATTAACAGCAAAGTATATGAAACGATTTTTGACAAAAAAGGACTTGAAATTCAAGAAAAAACAAGCCGTTTACGCATGTATCTGCATTATCTTAGTAGTAGGCATCTATTTTATTTTCAACAGAAAGGAAAAACCTGTCATAGAAAGACCGATAGTATGCGTTGAACCTGTAGTTCAGGAGGATGTAGAGATATACGGCGACTATGTTGGTCGAATCCGTGCTCAACTCTTCGTAGAAGTGAGAGCCAGAGTGGAAGGTTTCCTCGAAAGAATGCATTTCGAAGAAGGTAGCTATGTAAAGAAGGATCAGGTTCTGTTTGTCATTAATCAGGATCAGTATAGAGCAAAGGCTGACAAGGCAAGGGCACAGCTGAAAAAGGATGAGGCTACAGCACTTAAGGCTAAACGTGACCTTGACCGTATTCGCCCACTGTACGAGCAGAATGCTGCCAGCCAGTTGGACTTGGACAATGCAATTGCTGCGTACGAAACTGCAGAGGCAAGTGTGGGTATGAGTAAGGCCGATTTGGAACAGGCTGAACAGGAATTGGGATATACCATCGTACGTTCACCTATATCAGGACATATCAGTGAAAGATTAGTCGACCCTGGCACTCTTGTTGGTACAAGCGGAAAATCACTGCTTGCGACTATCGTGAAAAGTGATACCGTAATGGTGGACTTCAGCATGACTGCACTCGATTATCTGAAAAGCAAGGAAAGAAACGTTACACTCGGACAGAAAGATACTACAAGAACATGGAAACAGACTGTCACCGTAACATTGCCTGACAACAGCGTGTATGAGCACAAAGGTCTGGTGGATTTCGCGTCTCCACAGGTAAACCCTAAGACAGGTACATTCCAAGTGAGAGCCGAACTTCCAAATCCTGAACATGTTCTTCTTCCGGGACAGTTCACAAGCGTTAAAGTTCTTCTGGATGTAAGAGAAAAATCAACCGTTGTACCAAAGAAAGCACTCATCATCGAGAAAGGTGGTTCATACATATTCGTAATGCGTCGTGACTCTGTTGCAGAAAGACGTTTCATCGAAATAGGTCCTGAATTCAAGAATGATGTTATAGTGGAAAGAGGATTGGCTCCCGGAGAATTAATCGTAACAGAAGGATTCCACAAGCTTACTCCCGGAGTAAAAGTACTGGTTGCTCCTGATTCGTCTGAGAAAAAGGGCAATGAAGACAACACTAACGAGTGAGATTAACACACAGGTAAACTTAACCAAGCTACAGATTTATGAAAGTAAGTTTCTTCATAGACAGGCCGGTATTCTCGGCCGTCATCTCAATACTTATTGTCATAGTGGGTATCATCGGTCTGATGATGCTTCCTATAGACCAGTATCCCCAGATAACGCCTCCGGTGGTGAAAATCAGTGCTTCATATCCGGGCGCAAGTGCAGTAACGGTTTCCCAGGCAGTTGCAACTCCTATTGAGCAGGAACTTAACGGTACTCCGGGAATGCTCTACATGGAATCAAGCAGTTCAAACTCGGGAGGTTTCTCAGCTACAGTGACATTCGATATCTCGGCAGACCCTGATATGGCATCTGTAGAAATACAGAACCGAGTAAAATTAGCTGAGTCAAGACTTCCTGCCGAAGTTGTACAGAACGGTATCTCAGTGGAAAAACAGGCAGCCAGCCAGCTCATGACTCTTACACTGATGTCGGACGACCCGAAATTTGACGAAATATATCTTAGTAACTTTGCCACTCTGTATGTAGTAGACCTTCTTCGCCGTATTCCGGGTGTAGGTAGAGTATCAAATATCGGTAGCCGATATTACGCTATGCAGATATGGGTTGATCCGGCGAAACTCGCCAACTTCGGACTTACGGTACAGGATTTGCAAAGTGCTCTTAAGGACCAGAACCGCGAATCGGCAGCCGGCGTATTGGGGCAGCAGCCTATGTCAAACGGTATAGACATAACAATACCTATCACAGCTCAAGGTCGTCTTTCTTCTGCATCACAATTCGAGGAAATCGTACTTAGGGCAAATCCCGACGGTTCTATAATCAGATTAAAAGACGTAGCAAGAGTTTCACTTGAAGCCTCATCATACAGTACTGAAAGTGGTATCAATGGTGGAAACGCTGCGGTACTCGGTATCTATATGCTTCCCGGAGCTAACGCAATGGAAGTGGCAAATAATGTGAAAGAAGCAATGAAGGATATCAGTAAAACTTTCCCTGAAGGACTGGAATACAACTTTCCTTTCGATATGACAAATTACATTTCACAGTCTATACATGAGGTTTATAAAACACTGTTCGAGGCCTTGTTCCTGGTTATCGTAGTGGTATTCCTTTCATTGCAGAGCTGGAGAGCAACACTTATCCCTGTTGCGGCAGTGCCAATTTCGCTTATCGGTACATTCGGATTCATGCTGATATTCGGTTTCTCACTGAACATGCTTACATTGTTAGGACTTGTACTTGCCATCGGTATTGTGGTGGACGATGCCATCGTTGTGGTGGAAAACGTAGAACGAATTATGGAGGAAGAGAAACTCAGTCAGTATGAAGCTACAAAGAAAGCAATGGAAGGCCTTGTAGGAGCGGTAATCGCAACATCTCTTGTACTTGCAGCCGTATTCGTTCCGGTAAGTTTCCTTTCGGGTATTACAGGTCAGTTGTACCGCCAGTTTACTGTTACAATTGTAGTATCAGTACTTTTGTCAACGGTTGTAGCCTTGACCTTAAGTCCTGTAATGTGTTCTCTTATTCTGAAACCTACAGACCCGAACAAACCTAAGAACAAGGTATTCAACTGGATAAACAAATGGTTGGGTATAGGTAACAATCATTATGTGAAATACATAAACAGAGTTATCAAACATCCGCGTCGCGTAATGGCCGGTTTTGGAATGGTACTGGTATTCATATATGTATTCCACAGACTTGTTCCTACAAGTTTCCTTCCGGTAGAAGACCAGGGATATTTCACAGTGGAACTTGAATTGCCGGAAACCGCAATACTCGAACGTACACGTGAGGTTACTGAAAGAGCTGTTGATTTCATAATGAAAGACCCTGCTGTAGAATATGTTCAGAATGTGACAGGTAGCAGCCCACGTGTAGGTACAAGCCAGGCCAGAAGCCAGCTTACAGTCATTCTGAAAGAATGGAAAGAACGTGACAACACTACCATAAATGAAGTGATGGAACGTGTGCAGAAAGAACTGGAGAAATATCCTGAAAGCAAGGTATTCCTTTCTACTCCACCGGTAATTCCCGGACTCGGTACAGCCGGAGGTTTCGAAATGCAGCTTGAAGCCAGAGGTGAAGCTACTTACGATGACCTGGTCCGTGCAACAGATACACTTATGCATTACGCATCAATGCATAAGGAAATAGCCGGTCTGTCATCATCACTTCAGGCAGAGATTCCACAGTTGTATTTCGATGTAGACCGTGACAAGGTTAAGCTTGCAGGAGTTCCAATGGCTGATGTATTCTCAACAATGAAGACTTATACAGGTTCGGTATATGTGAACGACTTCAATATGTTCAACCGTATCTACCGTGTATATATCCAGGCTGAAGCTCCTTATCGCCAGCAACGTGAAAACATCGGACTGTTCTTTGTAAAAGGTTCATCGGGTGATATGATTCCGCTTACAGCTCTCGGAACAACTGATTATACCACAGGCCCCGGAAGTATCAAGCGTTTCAATATGTTCAATACTTCAGTTATACGTGGTACAACAGCCAACGGTGCCAGTTCAGGACAGGTAATGGAGATATTGGAACAAATAGCCAGAGAAAAATTGCCGGACAACATCGGAGTGGAATGGAGTGGTCTGTCATATCAGGAGAAACAGGCCGGAGGTCAGACAGGAATCATTTTATCACTGGTATTCCTGTTCGTATTCCTCTTCCTGGCAGCACTTTATGAAAGCTGGACAGTACCTATCGCAGTATTGATTTCGCTTCCTGTAGCAGTGCTCGGTGCATATGCCGGAGTAACATTATGCGGACTCGAAAATGATACTTACTTCCAGATTGGTCTTGTAATGCTTATAGGTCTGGCAGCAAAGAACGCCATCCTTATCGTAGAGTTCGCCAAAGATGAAGTTGACAAAGGAAGAGATGTAATAGAATCTGCCATACATGCAGCAAGACTCCGTTTTCGCCCTATCCTGATGACATCACTGGCATTCATCCTCGGTATGTTGCCTATGGTTTTAGCCTCAGGTCCGGGTTCTGCCAGCCGCCAGGCAATTGGTACAGGTGTATTCTTCGGAATGATTGTAGCTGTTACTATAGGAATAGTACTTGTGCCGTTCTTCTTCGTTATGATATACAAAATAACAGGAAAGGCTAAACAGAAAAGTATCAACATTAAGAAAGCATAACCTATGAAACATATAGCATCTATATTAAAACTGACATTCATAGCAATACTGACAACTACACTGGGTAGTTGTCAGCTTGGAAAGCACTATACTCGTCCACAGATGACAATGCCGGAAGTGCTTGACAGCATGAGTATGGACAGCACTTCTATAGGAGATTTCCCTTGGGAACAGCTCTATACTGACACTACCCTACAGGCATTGATCAGAAAAACACTTGAATATAACAAGGATATGCTTATAGCCGGTGCGCGCATAAAGGAACTGGCAGCAATGAAGCGTATCGACTGGGCAAATATGTTCCCTTCGATAACCACCAAGATATATGCAGAAAAGGAAGGTGAAAACTACGGTGGAAGAGGATATAAACCAAGTAACCAGTTCGATTTGAAAGCCGGAATTTCATGGGAGCTTGACTTATGGGGTAACCTGAGATGGGTACGCGACAAGAGTATGGCTGAGTTTATGGGTTCTATAGAAAATCAGCGTGCTCTGAAAATGAGTCTTATAGCTCAGATAGCACAATCGTATTTCGAACTTGTGGCTTTGGACAATGAGCTTGCAATCGTACGAAAAACTGTTGATGCAAGACGTGAAAGTCTGTATCTGGCAAGAATAAGATATGAAGGTGGTTTGACAAACGAAACAGCTTTCCGTCAGGCTCAGGTGGAGTTGGCAAGAACAGCAACTCTTGTTCCGGACCTTGAGAAAAAGAGAACTCTGAAGGAAAATGAAATTGCTTTCCTGACAGGTGAATATCCACATTCCATAAGCCGTTCTGTATTGCCTGAGGATGTGCTCCTTCCTTCAACACTACCGGTAGGTTTACCGTCAAGTCTTCTTGAAAGACGTCCTGATGTACGCCAGGCAGAACTGTCGCTGATAGCAGCCAATGCAGCGGTCGGTGTTGCATTTACAAATCTGTTTCCTCGCTTTACACTTACAGCAGCAGCCGGTGCAGAAAGTGGTGAACTGATTGAAATTCTGAGATCTCCATATCATATACTCACCGGAACAATATTAACACCGGTTTTCGCTATGGGTAAGAACCGTGCGGCACTTAAAGCCAAGAAAGCTGCATACGAACAGGCCACATATGCCTATGAAAAAGCTGTATTGAACGCGTTCAAGGAAGCAAGAAATGCAATTGTAGAATTCAACAAGACACGCGATATATACGAAACCAGACTAAGACTGGAGCAGGCATCGAAGAGTGCGCTCGACCTTGCCGAACTGCAGTATATAAACGGAGTGATAGGATATATCGACCTGCTTGATGCACAGCGTGGATATCTTGATGCACAGATTGGATTAAGTAATGCTATTCGCGACAAACAGATTACTCTCGTAAATCTGTACAAAGCCCTTGGAGGCGGATGGTCGCAAGATGAGAATAAGCAAAACTGATAAATTAAGATATGTTTAGAAACTATTTAGACGGTGTTTAGTGAATGTTTATTGCATGTTCACTAAACACCGTCTAAATGGTTTCTAAATAGTTATCAAACGGAACTTAATTGAAGAACTTTATTCCGATAAATATAGTTCTCGGCTGCGTAGGACCGTAGAAATATTTTGAGTCACGTCCTATACCTTTGTCCAAATCTTTCTGGAAAGCATTGAACATATTGTTAACCCCACCATTCAACTGAAGTTTCAGATGGTCGTTCAATACGAATGTATAGTTCAGTTTCAGATTCAGTTCCATGAAATTCGGAGTCTTTTCAAGGACATCTTTCTCGATATAACCGGCAAAGTGCGGAACAAGCATTCGTCCTGTATATACTCCTGATAGTGAGAAATCGAAATTCTTGTTTCTAAATGGAGCTGAAGTAAATGTAAAGTATCCGTAGAGGTCAGGAGTACGTGTCATCTTTTTTGTAGGTGCCACATCTGTATCCTCGCTCCAATAAACAGCCTCAGTGTATCTACTCTGTTGTGCAGTGAACCCTAACTGCAACTGTGCCTCTCTGCCATGAGCTATCTTATAGTCGATATTTGCTCCATATACTCTCGCACCACGACCATTACAGCGCTCCTGGATAGTTGTACCCTGCTGTTCACCTTCACCTATATTCTTAAGATAGAATACATCGTTAAGCATAGTGTAGAAGCCTTCAATCAAAAGATTTGACTGAAAATGTCCAAACGAAGCACTCCAATCCACCGAACCGCTGAAACTGTTTGAACGCTCCGGTTTCAATCCCTCGGCCAGACGGATTATCATGGCCTCACCACCTACGGCAGCAACATGCAAGTCTTCATCATAGGCCTGTGGAGCACGGAAACCTGTAGACCATGTCAAACGTCCCTGTATATTATCCGATGGTTTCCACAGTGCATTTACTCGAGGACTGAAAATCACATTATCTACGAGATTATGCTTGTCAAGACGGAATCCGGCCAATAAAGTGAACTTATCCATCTTCCACTCATTCTGAGCATAAGCACTTGCCACTTTTACATCCTGTTTTAAGTCGCGGTTATATCCTGCCATTATATCGTGCAATGTATTATACTGATATTCCAGACCACCGGTGAAAGTAGCCGGAGAGAAAAGACAGTTGTCCATATTGCCAACATACATAGCTCCACCTACGGCAGTCAAATCATCGGTAGTTCCGTATGCCTTACCAGGATCATCAAGTTCCTGAGTACCATAATAACTGTTGCGGTCGGTATGCTGAACTGAACCGTAAACAGAGAGTTTGTGACGATATTCATTGAAGAAAACATCGTATGTCAGACCACCACTATTAATAATGTGCTTTGTCTGCTCGCAGACATCTGCCTCATGAGGCTGAAGATTGAAGTTGCTACCACCACGTCTGAATTCGTTTGTGGTATGATACTCCAGACTGATACGGCTGAAATGAGTAGGACGATAATATGCTCTAAGTCCGAAAGTATTCATGTTCAGTTTTCCAAGTTCAGAGAAGCCGTCACCATCAGCATCATACGGATTTCTGTTTCTGTATGACTGATACAATGCTATACCGTATGTATTGTCAGAAGATACAAGCGAAGCATTTGCTCCCATATACTGTTCCCAGGATTTTCCACCGAGATTAGACATATTGGTAGAAACCTGGAAAGAATTGTTCACGGGGTCTTTTGTTATGATATTGATTGTACCCCCAACGGCATTTGCACCAAAAAGAGCCGAGCCACCGCCACGCACTACCTCTACCCTCTCAATCATATTCACAGGAATCTGCTCAAGACCATATACTCCTGACAATGCACTCATCACCGGACGGCTATTGATAAGTATCTGAGAGTATGGACCTTCAAGACCATTGATACGCACCTGAGGGAAACCGCAATTCTGACAGTTATTCTCTACTCGCAATCCCGACTGGTAACTCAACGATTTTGCCAAGTCAGTAGAGTTTACCATCTCGAACAACTTGTTGTTCATTACGTTCACAACAACCGGAGCGAGTTTTCTGCTTGTTTCATTTCTGTTGGCAGAAACCACTAATTCATCTGTCATTATAGTTTCTTCAGAAAGTACAAAGTGTACATCTACAGTATATTCATTACTCACATTCACCTCTTTAGTCTGCTGTGCATATCCCACAGAATTCACTTTAAGAGTATATTTCCCGGCAGGAACTTTCTTCAGTTTGAAGTATCCGTCTGCATCAGTCACAGTTCCGACACCTGTTTCAACTATCAATACTGTGGCATATGGAAGACTGTTTTCTGTACCTTTTTCTATTACATGTCCTGTTATTACGTTACCCTCTTTCACTGGGCTGTTATTGACTCCGGCAGCCATACTTACTATAGCGCACACCAAAGCCGAAATGAATATTGTAAGTTTCTTCATTTCTTTCTTAAAATTTTAAATTGATAAAAAGTTACGACATATTGCCTCATATCCATAAAGAATTACGGACACGAAAAGCCAAGACACTATAATTGATGTCTTATTAAACTAAATGAAATGAAGAATAAGGAGGTGCGCGAAGACCTACGCCGGACTCAAACTCCGGCAACAGACATGTAGGAACATGTTCTGTATAATCAATAAGTAATACCGGTTGAAACGGTGAACACACAAACTGAGAACCGGACGCTTCCAATGAATGGAAATCAGTGAGATAATGAAGAACTAAAGTCCGTCTTGCTGTATGCGTGTGCTGGTCCGAAAATGGATGCGAATGCACCACCATTACACCGTTCACTACGTGTACGTGGGCATAAGCAGAGATTATGGCATAGTACACCACAAATACAGTGAGAAACAACGTAGCAGTTGTCCTAATCCATGTACGAGTGTTTATAGTCATAATCCTTTATAATATTTCCATTTTCTGATTTCGGATGCAAAGATACACAAAATACCACTGACAGCAAGTTTATCACTGTATATTAATAGCAAAATACATACTTTTAGGTATATGTATAAAAGATTTTCCGTATATTTGAATAATATAGGATGCGTTTTAGCAAAAAAATCAAGCAAGCTTGTTTTTCTGCATTCAACTTTCACTATATTTGTTATAATATTGAAATATGAAGAATATGATAACTGAAGTATCAACATCAGATGCAATACAGATAACTGCTATATACAACTACTATGTACGTGAAAGTGTAGCTACATTCGATACGGAAGAATGGAATGTAGAAAAAATGTCCGAACGCATTCAGTCGCTTTCATCATCTTACCCATACCTGGTTTACAGAACACCGGAAGGCAACATAGCCGGATATTGCTATATTCATCCATGGAAAGAGAAAGATGCTTACAGCCGTACACTTGAAACTACAGTCTACATTTCACCGGAATATACAGGCAAGGGAATTGGAAAGAAACTTATGGAAGAACTTATCAGCATATGCCGTAAAAGAAACTACCTTGCACTTATAGCATGTATCACGGAAGGTAACGAAAGCAGTTTCAAACTCCATGAAAGATTAGGTTTCGAACGTGTATCACATTTCAAGAAAGTAGGAATGAAGTTCGGAAGATATTTAGACGTGATAGACTATGAATTGATTCTTTAACCATAAAAACAGAAACAAAATGTACGAAGACATATTTCAAGTAAAATCAAATAATATAACCCCAAGCCAAGGCAGAATTATTATTGCATCTCCACTGCTTAATGACTATCATTTCTCACGTACAGTGATTCTTATGGTAAATCACGATGAAAATGGAGATATGGGAGTGGTACTTAACAAGGATTTCCTCTATCACGTTTCATTGAATGACCTTGTAAAAGACCTTGAGGACATTCCTTCAATACCGGTATATAAAGGAGGACCGGTGGGGCGTGACACAATGTTCTTCATACATGACATTGAAGAAATAAAAGATTCACTCCCTCTTGGCAACGGTTTGTTTATGAACGGTGATTTCAATCAGATGCTGGATTATATCAAGTCTGGTAGACAATACGAAGACAGGGTACGATTCTATCTTGGATATGCCGGATGGGGAAAAGGACAGCTGCAAGCCGAAATGGATGAAGACACTTGGATTGTAAGCGAACTTTCAAAAAGCAGACTGTTTAAGGAAAGCTACAGAACATTATGGCAAAACACTCTCAACGATATGGGAGAGCCATACTGTACATGGGCAAAATATCCGGCTATTCCATCAATGAACTGACAAACAGTCTATTGAGGTTCTGCAAATTTCTGGAACATACAGACATCATAATACTTCTGCCCACGGCGAATCCATGACTTGAGCACGGCTGTTTCTGTAAATCCACAAGAACGGAATACATTGAGCGCAGCTTCATTATCACATCTTACATAAGCATAAATCTGATGTATCCCCAAGAAATCAAAGCAATGCTCCTCCATCAAACGAAGAGCATTACGGCCTATTCCTCTTCCACGAAATTCACGCAAAACAACTATACCTACTTCGGCCTTACTGTTGCGGACATCAAAATCAAACACATCCACTATACCGGCTATTTTCCCGTCAGGCAATGAAATCATCAACCTAAGCTGTCTGTCTGTATATATATCGTTGGTATTGCCGGCTATATACTGTTTCATCTGGTAGCGCGTGTATGGTCCGGTGTTTTCACTGTTATGAGTCCACAGGTTCGGGTCATTTTCTATAGCCAGCATAACCTCCAAGTCTTCAGGCTCAGGGGCACGGAGAGTAATATCATAAATCATACAGCCTCCTCTTCTTTTGTCAAATCAAGTTCGGACAGAATGCGCTTTCTGCCCGGAATACAAAACATAGAGGCCAATACGGCCATACCGCCACATAACAGTCCGGTATTGTCCATTGTCCAATAATACAATGAGATATTAAACACTGCCACAACAAGCAAAAGAATAATCCTCACCTCACTCCATCGGCGATAACTCTTGAGCGCATTCTCTATATTAAGAGTTTTGATATATTTGGTAAGCGACAAATTGAAGATACGCAATGACATGGGTATCAGACATATGGCCAGCAGAACACCGGTCAGCTGTGCCACATACATAGCGTTATCATTACCTATCAACACTCCTTCTTCCAGGATCCCACACTCATATCCTGCTATCAATCCTATGACAATCACCCACATGGCATAGAATTCTATTTTAAGTAACGTTAGAAGTACCTTTATCTTTTTTTCCATCCTATTCTTGCATTTATAATTACATATTACCTGTAAACTCTATTCTATTTACTATCGAACGTCCCAAAGTTACTTCGTCAGTATATTGAAGTTCATCTCCGATAGAGATACCTCTGGAAATTACTGATATCTTTACGTCAAGCCCGCTCAACTTACGGAATATATAGAAATTGGTACTGTCGCCCTCCATAGTTGAACTGAGTGCAAGTATAATCTCCTTCACCCCACCGGCTTTTACTCGGTCTATCAGACTGTCTATCTGAAGGTCTCCCGGCCCTACTCCATCCATAGGTGAAATTACCCCACCGAGCACATGATACAGTCCGTTGAACTGCTGGGTATTCTCTACAGCCATCACATCGCGGATATTCTCTACCACACACACTATAGACGAATCGCGCGAAGGTGTAGAACAGATTCGACATACGTCAGTGTCTGAAATATTATGACAGACCTTACAGTATCTGACCTCGCGCTTCAGAGTAACGATAGCATTGCCAAAAGCCTCAACAGTTTCTGTATCCTGACGAAGAAGATGAAGTACCAGACGCATGGCTGTCTTCCTCCCGATTCCAGGCAAACGCGAAAACTCATCGACGGCCTTTTCTAAAAGTACAGACGGATATTGTTGGTTCATTATTTTTTAAATTTGTTAGTTTTTAGGTTTGTAAATCTGTTAGTTTACGACAAGATGCAAAAATACAAAAAATCTGATTATCTTTGTGCTTTAATATTACTAATCGCATGAACGGAATATTTATCCTAATAACTATAATAGTCTATTTCGGGATACTTCTCGGCATATCCCGCATCACAGCCCACAGCCATTCAGACAATGATGCTTTCTTCCGCGGCAACAGACAGTCGCCATGGTATATAGTGTCATTCGGAATGATAGGGGCATCACTATCGGGAGTTACATTCGTATCAGTACCCGGTATGGTAAAGAACATTGATATGACATATATGCAGACGTGTATGGGCTTCTTTTTCGGGTATCTGATAATAGCACACGTACTCCTTCCCTTATATTACAGACTGAATCTCACATCCATATATACATACCTTGGACAAAGGATAGGAAGATATTCATATAAGACAGGAGCCTCATTTTTCCTCATATCAAAAATGCTTGGAGCTGCTGCCAGGCTCTATCTTGTGTGTATAATCCTGCAACATTATGTATTCGATGCATACAATATACCGTTTGCCGTTACAGCGATAGGAACTGTAGCACTGATATGGCTATACACTCACAAAAGCGGAATCCGTACAATTGTTTGGACTGACAGTTTGCAGACATTGTGTCTGCTGCTTGCCTTAGGACTGATATTATATAATGTGGCAGACAAACTGAATCTGAACATTGGAGGAGTGATAGACACCATAAAGAACAGCAGCGAAAGCCGCATATTCGTTTTCGACGATTGGCAGTCCAAACAGAACTTCTTCAAACAGTTCTTCAGCGGAATATTCATAACCATAGTAATGACCGGACTCGATCAGGATATGATGCAGAAAAACCTCTCATGCCGTAACCTCAAAGAAGCACAAAAGAATATGTACTGCTACGGAATATCATTCGTACCGGTAAACCTGCTATTCCTTTCATTGGGAATTCTGCTTATGGTTGCAGCCACACAGATGAACATAGCCATCCCGGCCAAAGGTGACGACCTACTTCCGATGTTTGCGGCAGGCGGACACCTCGGATATGCCGTCCTTGTGTTCTTCACCATAGGAATTATAGCTGCTGCATTCTCAAGTGCCGATTCGGCATTGGCGGCACTGACCACAAGTTTCTGTATTGATATTCTCAATACAGACAAGCTAAAAGAAAAAGAAGCTGTCAGAATAAGAAAAATCACACATATCGGTATAAGTACTATATTCGTGATATGCATACTGATTTTTGAAGCTATAGACAGTCAAAGCGTAATAGATACTATCTATACTTTGGCATCTTATACCTACGGACCACTGTTAGGACTGTTCTGTTTCGGTCTGTTTACCAAACTGAAACCCCGCGACAGGTACGTTCCATACATAGCAATCGCATCGCCTGTGGTTTGTTATATGATTGATACCTTAACTTTCAATACCACAGGATATAAGTTCGGTTATGAAATGCTGATGTTCAACGGCCTTCTCACATTCATGGGACTTGCAGCATTGAGTATAAATAAGAAAGTACATTAGTGTCATTACAGAACATAATCAACAAACTTAAAAACTCATAAACTCATATACATATATGGAAATAAAAAGTGCAGAATTCACAATAAGCAGCTCAAGAGCTGATATGTGTCCAAAGTCGGATATACCGGAATATGCTTTCATAGGTCGTTCCAACGTAGGTAAATCCAGCCTCATCAATATGTTGACAAAGAAATCAAAACTTGCAATGACATCCTCTACACCGGGTAAAACTCTGCTCATCAACCACTTCCTTATCAATAAGGAATGGTTTCTTGTAGACCTTCCCGGTTATGGATTCGCTCTTAGAGGCAAGAAGATGATGGAGAAAATCAAGAACCTTATCGAATATTACGTTCTTGAACGCGAACAGCTCACCTGCCTTTTTGTACTTATCGACAGCCGTCATGAGCCACAGAAAATCGACCTTGAATTCATAGAATGGCTGGGCGAAAACGGTGTTCCGTTCGCTATAATCTTTACAAAAGCTGACAAACAGAGTGTAGGCAAGACACGACAGAATGTAAACAACTACCTGAACAAACTGAAAGAACAATGGGAAGAACTCCCTCCTCATTTTGTTTCTTCATCTGAAAACGGCACCGGACGACAGGAGATACTTGACTATATAGACAGTATAAACAAGGAGTTGAAAGAGAAATAAAATAAAAACAGCAAACAATCGTTTGATACGCGCGATTGTTTGCTGTTTTTCGTTTTACTGAATTAGAACATTAATCCCTGCTGGCATACTCAACACAAAATCAAGTACAACAATAAACTTTTGGATATCACTCTTCGAAACATTAGTATCCAAAATAACAGCCTCTACTGTGATCTTACTTCCTTCACATTTTATTTTAGGAGCCGCACCAAACATTTCATAGTAATCATCAGCCTGAGAATTTAAGTCTTCTGCCAAATATTCAGCCCAACTTGCATTTGGTAAAGTTACTGCAGTAACAAAAGAACTTACCTTGTCTGATTCAAAACCAACAGTTATCTCATATTTTGAGTTCTTCAGTCCCATTATATTATTTAATGTATATTTGCCTGAAGTACTATCGTAAGTTCCAAATATAGGCTTTTCAGGAAGAACATCATAATCAAGACCTGTTTCCCATGAATTAACAACCATCTTGACAGTTTCTCCATCCTTTCCTTTCAAACATTCAATTTTGAAAAATACTACTTTACCTTCCTGAGTACAACTTATTCCAATAAGGTCAGCACGTGATACTGGTTGATTTTTAGAAATAGCTTTTTTAATCATTTTTACCTGATTCAAAGCTTTTGCCATAGCCATCTCACCATTTGTTTCATAGATTTCGTCTTCTTCATCAAAGGCATTCAAATCTTCAAAAGTTCCGTTATTTAATAACTTTGCAGCCTCTTTAGCTTCAGCTTCTGTTTCAAAAATCATATTATAAACAGCATCATCACATTTACCATTCTTAAAAGAGAATGCATAATAACCATCTGCATCTTCATCCCCATAGTCAGGAGTATAAGCACAAATGCCATTTTCCATAGACCCACTCCATCCTTTTTGTGTAGGAACTGTTTGATTTACCAAACCCTCTGTTACACCATCATCATCTTTACTACAAGATGAAAAACTTACAACAATGCTTAGCATCATTGCAAACATACTGAAAACATAAAACTTTTTCATTTTTTCTCTAAATTTACCAGTCTATAGCTCCCCTGATTCGGCTGTATCATTCTATATTTAAAAGGCATAGGAGCTAGCACTTTAAAAAATTAATTTTATTTAAAAAAGTAAATACCTTTAAATCTTTAATCATCCCCCTTTATTCTATATATAAACAAGCGTCAGGCCTTTTTACAATTCAATTTGATTCAAAATTATAAAAAAACATTTACCCCCACCCGTTAATATTTATTAACTTTTTAAATATATTTTCACTATTTATCTTTTTCATAATAAAGACACAAAAAAATCCATAAAAAGAATCATGGATTTAATATACATTAGCTCACTATTCAATGTAAATATCTAAATATTTTCTTCATCACATTCCGTTTAGCCGTTTTCAGTCCTGAGGACAAAGACTCTGTAGATATTATTTCAAGACAATTACTTAATTCAGACAGAAGCTCCGGAAAGAACTTGCACTGCTCATAAGCTAACTTCATACACAAAGCACGGTTAGCACACGACTCATGCGATGACTGTATAGTTTCTAAACAAAAATCAATAAAGTCAGTACGCAGATTGCCACATTCAAACGGCTGCCTCAACAGAATAGTAAGAAGCAAACGTCTCTTTCCCTCATGCTTTTCAGCTATAGCCTTATCAATCAGTTCATCATGCTTTGCATACAGCCATTTATTGTTCGATAGATCAAAATAGGTGAACACCCACAAAGCATTATATGAAACCCTGACATTCTCATCAGATATCAGGGTATATAATTCTTCTTTCAGACTATCATTTTCCGTACCTTGAGTGAGAAAACACATTTCGTGTATGTCGCCCTGACTTAAACGCTGAAGGAGTCTATTACGTAAATCCATATCTTATCCCTCTATTTCGCTGAGTTCCATCCAGCGCATGGTCTTCTCATCAATCTCGTCAGTAAGTATAGGCAGACGTTTCGACTTTTCAGTGAGTTCGTCCACACTCAAAGTTCCGCTGCAAAGAGCATCTTCTATACCCTTCTTCTCTGCTTCAAGCTCAGCTATTTCCTTTTCCAACTGCTCAAACTCCTTCTTTTCCTTGAAGGTCATGCGGCGTTTATCGTTCAAGCGCACCTTCTGAGTTTTCTCTTCCTTTGGTTTGGCTGCTTCCTTTTCTCGGTCCTGCTTTGCAAGTTTCCAGTCGCGATAATCAGAATAATTGCCAGGGAAGTCGCGGATATCCCCCAGCCCGTTAAACACAAGGATATGGTCTACCACCTTATCCATAAAGTAACGGTCATGGCTCACCACAATAACACATCCCTTGAAATTCTGGAGATATTCTTCCAGTACCTGCAATGTCACGATATCGAGGTCATTCGTCGGCTCATCCAGAACAAGGAAGTTAGGATTACGCATCAGTACAGTACAGAGATACAGGCGTCGTCTTTCGCCACCACTCAACTTATATACATAACTATGCTGGGTTTCCGGAGTAAAGAGGAAGTGCTGCAGGAACTGCGATGCCGTAAGTCGCTTGCCGTTACCCAGCTCTATCACCTCGGCAATATCTGTTATCACATCAATCACCTTCATCTGTTCGTCGAACTGGAGTCCTTCCTGAGAATAGTAACCGAAACGTACTGTCTCACCTATGTCCAAACGTCCGCTGTCAGGCTGCTGCAATCCCATGAGGATTTTTATGAAGGTTGATTTTCCTGTACCATTGTTTCCCACGATACCCATCTTTTCATATCGCGCAAAGATGTATGAGAAATCGTCAAGAATCTTCAGGTCACCGAAACTCTTATAGAGATGGTCGGCTTCGAATATTTTCGATCCGATGTATGAAGCCTTCACATCCAGCTTCACGTTCGAATCGTTCATTCTTCTTTTAGCCACCTTCTCCAACTCATAAAAAGCTTCCTCCCTGTATCTTGCCTTGTGTCCGCGTGCCTGCGGCATACGGCGCATCCATTCAAGCTCAGTACGGTAGAGGTTGTTTGCCCTTGCTATTTCCGCATTGGCGGCATCTATCCTCTCCTGGCGTTTCTGGAGATAGTAACTATAGTTTCCTGTATATGAATAAACCTGCTTGTTGTCAAGTTCGATAATCTCGGAGCATACACGGTCAAGGAAATATCTGTCATGAGTCACCATAAGCAGGCTCAGAGTACCACGTTTGAGATATTCCTCCAGCCATTCTGTCATATCGAGGTCCAGATGGTTGGTTGGCTCATCAAGTATAATAAAGTCCGGCTCGGTGATAAGCACATTGGCAAGAGCCACACGTTTGAGCTGACCTCCGGAGAGTTGTTTTATTTTCTGATTGAAATCCCTGATTTTCAACTGCGAAAGAATCTGCTTTGCCTTTCTTTCATAGTCCCATGCCTTTTCGTGCTCCATGCGTGCCAGCAAGTCCTCCAATCCGGGATTTCCTTCGGTTTCCATACATTTCTCATATTCCTTAATGAGCTGTACCACAGGAGTACCATGATAGAAACATGCCTCGAGTACTGTTATATCGTCAGGATAATGCGGACTCTGTTCAAGATAGCCTACACGGAGGTCGCGACGGAATGTAATCTTTCCATCGTCATAACCTTCCTTTCCGGCAAGGATGTTAAGCAAAGTAGTTTTTCCGGAGCCGTTCTTCGCTATAAGACCAATACGCTGGCCCTCAGCCAATCCGAAAGATATTGAATTGAATAGAACCAAATCACCAAACGATTTGGTTAGATTTTCTACCTGTAAATATGGAGTCATGTAAAAATGTAAGTATTTAAGTTGATGAGTTTTTAAGTTGATAAGTTTACCATCCGGACGGAGAATCTTGTAAACCTGTTACTGTAACTTTGTAAACTCACAATTATTAATTTTTAATTATTAATTGTCCTTTCCACCTCTTCCTTAATCTTTTCGAATTCGGCTTTCAAGCTACATGACTTACCGTTCTTCACTCTGCTCCATACCAACTGCTGCGGATATACCATAACATCAGTATCGGCAAATTTCAGTGCCGGCATTTCTTTCTGTCCGTCTATCACAGTAACCCATTCCATGCCATCCATTTCATTAACAAGTATAGCTCCGAAAGCCATTCCGAATGATTCCCATGCCTGACGCTGGCTGTTGTTAAACTTACCGCTATCCATAACTTTCTGAATGTTGGCTATATCCGCCTCGGACGAAGTAAAATCCTTTGTGAGCTGTTTCTTGATAGTCATTACTGCCCAGTCGAAGCTTTCGTTAATGGCATTAATCTCAAGTACACGTACCGGAATTATCTCTTTCCATGGTTTTTCGCCTTCGCATCTCACTTTCAACGAAGCTATTATATTCTCCGCCGGCTTCATGCTTTCTCCTTTGGCTACAGTAAACGAACATTCCACAGATATATCTTCCCTTCCGGTTATCCACAAATGAGAAGTGTACCAGTTGCCGTTTTCCTGAAAATTCTCGGTAGAATAAACGCATGGCCATTCGCCCACCTTTACCAGTCTGGAAGTCCTGTTGTTCTTCAATTCGTAGTCCATACACTCATCAGCATAATTCTTGTCCTGACCTTTAAAAGCTGATATTCTGAAATTACCGTTCCACTTTTCAGGATTATAAAACAGAAAGCTGTCCTCAGTATCTTCAAACTCATGCCATCCTGCCGGATATTCCAGCGAGAACCATGAACCGGGAGAAATATATTTCATACTTTAATTACGGTTTTAATATTAATACTTAGATTATTTATGCAAATATACATCTTTATAATATAAATCAAAAATTCTAAGATTTTTCCATCTTAAGCATCATCATTTTTTCTAAAAATCCGAATTAATAAAATATAGTCCGATATACACATTTTAGTTTTTTTATAACATTATCACCAGTAAAACAGATGCCCATTTTGACTATCAAAACAAACATCATAAGAAATCCGCACCTTACAAATAGTCACCACTGAAGGATATAACATATCATTCAACAACATTTTTAATTGACAATAGTCACCACAACCACTAAAATTAAATTGATTAACATTTTTAAATAAGATATAAACTCCCTATCTTTGCAGAAACAGAAACAAGATAGATACAGATACTGCATTATGATAAAACCGGATTATCCCTCAGTCCTGCTTATATATACAGGAGGTACCATAGGAATGATAGAGAACCCTGAGACAGGGGCTTTGGAAGCATTCAATTTTGACCAATTGCAGGAAAACGTTCCTGAACTCAAAAGATTCAATTATCGCATTTCATCATATCAATTCAACCCTCCTATCGATTCATCAGACATGGAGCCTTCGCTTTGGGCTAAACTGGTGAAAATAATCGACTATAATTATGACAACTTCGACGGTTTCGTGATACTTCACGGCACCGATACCATGGCATATACAGCATCTGCACTGAGCTTCATGCTTGAAAATCTGAGCAAACCGGTGATTCTGACAGGCAGCCAATTACCTATCGGTGTATTGCGTACAGACGGAAAAGAAAACCTAATCACATCTATAGAAATAGCTGCAGCAAAACATCCGGACGGAACAGCTGTAGTACCTGAGGTATGTATCTTCTTTGAGAATCATCTTCTAAGAGGAAACCGTACGACTAAAATCAATGCAGAGAATTTCAATGCCTTTCGTTCATATAATTATCCAGCCCTCGCTACAGCAGGAATTCATATCAAATATGAATACGACAAAATAAGGAAAGTAAAACCGGGAGTGCCTATGCACCCGCATTACGTTTTCGACACAAATGTATTGGTACTGACTATCTTCCCGGGAATACAGGAAAATCTTGTAAGAACCGTACTCAACACCCCGGGACTTAAAGCCGTAGCTCTCAAGACATACGGTTCCGGGAATGCACCGCAAAAGGAATGGTTCATAAAACTTCTTGCAGAGGCAACAAGCAGAGGAATCGTAATAGTGAACATCTCGCAATGTCAAACCGGTATGGTGGAAATGGGACGTTACGAAACCGGACTACATCTGCTCGACGCCGGTGTTATTAGCGGATACGATGCTACAGTAGAAAGTGTTCTGACGAAACTTATGTTCCTGCTCGGACACGGACTTAGCCCTCGTGAGATAAGAAACGAAATGAGCCGCTCTATAGCCGGAGAGTTTACCAAACCAAGTTTGTAACAAAATTGTAACATTTATTTCACACCTCAGTAATAAAATCGCATCATCTTTGCAGCAGAAAATAATATTGCATACATTTGTAAAACAATAAATAAAGGCATTATGAACGATTACAGAATTTTAGTCGTAGATGATGAAGAAGATTTGTGTGAAATCTTGAAATTCAATCTGGAAACCGAAGGTTATCTGGTAGACACAGCCAACTCGGCTGAAGAAGCACTGAAACTTGACCTCACCCAGTACAATGTCCTGCTGTTGGATGTCATGATGGGAGAAATATCAGGTTTCAGAATGGCAAGCATGATGAAAAAGAACAAGGATACAGCCAATATCCCTATCATATTCATCACTGCCAAGGACACTGAAAATGACACCCTTACAGGGTTTAATTTAGGAGCGGACGATTACATATCGAAACCATTCTCTCTCAGGGAAGTATTGGCCAGAGTCAAAGCTGTCATCCGACGCACTGCAAGCGTGCAAAACAAGAGCAACGACCAGCTTATTTTCAAAGAGATGGTAGTGGATTCCAACAAGAAAAAAGTAGTGATACGTGGCGAAGAGATCTCACTCACCAAGAAAGAATTTGAAATTCTGCTGCTTCTTCTTCAGAATCAGGGAAGAGTATTTTCCCGCGAGGACATTTTGGCCAAAGTATGGCATGACGAAGTATATGTACTGGACCGCACCATCGACGTTAATATCACAAGATTAAGAAAGAAAATTGGAGAATACGGCAAATACATTGTAACACGTCTGGGATATGGATATTGTTTCGAATGTGAATAATTAATTGAAAACGTAAAAATGACAAAGTTTAATATACGTCTGCTTACATTCAGCCGTAAACTGTTCCTTTCTGTCATAACACTGTTCATAGCGTTTGCAGCATGCTTCATGCTGTTTCAGTACCAGCGCGAAAAATCATACAAGACAGAACTGCTGAACACTCAATTACAGAACTATAACGAACAGCTGTATGGATATATGGCTGATGCCGGTTCGTTGGACTCTCTGAAACATTACATAATGACTCATATGATTCCAAATCTCAGGGTCACTATTATCACGCCTGAAGGAAAAGTGATATTCGATTCGACAGACAAAAATCTGAGTGAATTTTCAAACCACTCCTCCAGAAAGGAAGTACAGGACGCACTGGTGTATGGCAGTGGATATGCCATAAGCAGATTTTCAGAAAGTATTGATGGAGAAGAGTATTTCTACTCTGCCAAATATTTCCCTAAACACCGTATCATACTGCGTTCGGCACTGCCATACAATGTCAGCCTGACTGAACATCTTGAAGCAGACATGGGATATGTATGGTTCACTATCCTTATCTGCATGGTCCTTATGGTGATATTCTACAGGTTCACCTACAAGCTCGGAAAATCAATCACCAACCTGCAGCAGTTCGCCCTCAAAGCCGACAAGAACGAACCTATAGACATGGACATTCTGCGTACATTCCCTAAAAACGAATTGGGAGAAATATCGCAGCACATTATCACTATCTACAAAAGACTGCACAGAGCAAAGGAAGCACTGTATATAGAAAGAGAAAAACTGATTTCACACCTTCAGACCTCACACGAAGGACTTGGTGTATTCACGAAAGAGAGAAAGGAAATTTTAGTAAACAGTCTGTTTACACAATACATCAACAACATTTCAGACCGCAACCTAAGCTCAACAGACGAAATCTTTACAATCCCCGAGCTGAAACCAATCATCGAGTTTCTGAATAAAAACGAAGGGAATTACAGTAAAGAAGAAAAAAGTGTTACTCACCATCTGAATAAGAATGCCCGGACATTCACCATAGAGTGTATCATCTTCCAGGACCTGTCGTTCGAAATATCAATAAACGACATTACCCAGGAGGAAGAACAGGCAAGACTGAAAAGACAGCTCACCCAAAACATAGCCCATGAGCTGAAAACACCGGTAAGCAGCATTCAGGGATATCTGGAAACAATACTCAGCAATCCTAATATCCCTAAAGACACAGTGAGAACATTTTTGGAAAGAAGCTATGCCCAGAGCAACAGACTCACTACCCTGCTACGCGACATATCTGTTCTGACAAGAATGGACGAGGCACCGGAAATGATGGAAAGGGAAGCCGTGAACCTCAGTCTGGTGGTAGACAATATCATAAACGAAGTGGCACTCGGACTGGAAGAAAAGTGCATAAGGGTAATAAATCTCATGCCGCAGGCACTTATGGTAAACGGAAACCACTCTCTGCTCTACTCCATTTTCAGAAACCTGATGGACAATGCAATAGCGTATGCCGGAACAAATATTCAAATCACAATAAACTGTTTCCGCGAGGACGATTCATTCTACTACTTCAGTTTCTCAGACTCAGGTATCGGTGTAGAAGAAGAACATCTGACGCGCCTGTTCGAACGGTTCTACAGAGTAGACAAAGGACGCTCCAGAAAACTTGGCGGAACCGGACTGGGACTTGCCATTGTGAAGAACGCAGTACTGTTCCACGGAGGAACAATATTTGCAAAGAATGCTCCAAACGGAGGGCTGGAATTTGTATTTACACTTCAAAAGTAATATGCTCAAAAAAAATGCTTCGTCATTCAAGTCAAAACGCTTCGTCGCTTTAGTTCAAACGACGAAGCATTTTTTTTGCGAGTTCAAATCAAATTGCAAAGTTGAGTTTACAAAAGCAATATTGCACACAAAAATTATCATAAAATGTAAGAAAAAGTTTGCACACTAAGGTTGCAAAAAAGAATAAAAGAAGTAAATTTGCGTTCGGAAACAGGCAAGTGTGCCTTTCCAATGGTTTACGAAATAACTTATTTTTTTTTTACCAATAAAAACGTAAAGAATATGACTTATTCACACGAAGTTGAACACATGTGTGTTGTAA
>NZ_DXVR01000002.1:71925-97478 GCF_019417265.1 Bacteroides sp. | reverse complement strand
AAATTATACAGCTAAAAAATAACTAAATATTTTTTTTGCTATCAAACTTGGGTTATTAATCATATTCTCTACCGCGCTCAATACATGTCTCGGATGGAAAGGTTTGGGGATATATAAGTCCGTTCCATGATTGTAAGCGTTAATCTGGTCTTCGATGGAGTTCTTGGCAGAGATATGGATAATCGGAATGTGGGCAGTCCGCTCGTTGGCTTTCAATATATCCGTCAGAGTGATGCCGTCCAGCCTGGGCATCAATACATCGCTGATAATAATATTTGGCTGTTTCTGTTCGATTTCTTTCAGCGCCTCTTCCCCGTCGGCTGCTTCCCGAACTTGGTAGTAAGGAAGCAGGATATCTTTCAGAAGTTCGCGGATATTCTTTTCATCTTCTACAATCAATATACTAATGTCCTTTTGTTTAGGGACAAAAAGCATTTCACTGGCTTCTGTCTCTTCTTCTGCCGGCTGACTTTCTTTTCCGGAATTCACGTGCATGGACGGTAGAGATACATTGAATTCTACATACTCTCCCAATACACTTCCTACGGTGATTTCTCCACCCAATAACTCCGTCAGGCTCTTGGTCAGATTCAGACCGACTCCGGTGCTTCCCGCATGTTTCAGGTTACTACTCTCAAAAATCTTGAACCGGCTGAATATTTCACTCATTTGTTTCTCAGTCAGCCCCTTGCCCGAGTTGCGGATTTGGAAATGCAATGTCCCGTCAGTAACATTCTTCCGTATTTCAGCACGGATATATCCGCCGGACGGCGTATATTTGAATGCGTTGGAAAGCAAATTGAATATTATTTTTTCTAGTGCATTCCGGTCTGTTGTAAAGGATGATACTTCTTTGCTTTTGAAGCTGAAGTCTATCTTGTTTTCTTCGGCAATTTCGGTATAGTTGTCCGATACATAATCGACGAGTAACTGAATATCCACTTTTTCAGCATAGATAGCCGTATTTCCCGCTTCTGCTTTTCGGAACTCCATCAGTTCGTTGATAAGCTTCTGCATCCGGTCGGCATTGTTCTTGATGATGTAGATATATCTTTTTGTATAACTGTCAAGGTCTGCCTTCTCCAGCAAGTGCTGTGCCGGGCCGTATATCAGTGTCAACGGAGTGAAAAACTCGTGTGCCACATTCGTGAAGAAGTTCAACTTCGATTCATGGATACGTTGCTGGTTTTGTTTTTCGATATGTTCCAGTAGAATCTGACGGTTTAGCCGAATTCTATTCTTGATGACGGATTGCGTGATATAGATAGCAATGGCAATCAGGATAAAATAAATAATAAAAGCGGTGATACTGAGCCACCAGGGGTAAGCGATGTCCAAATTGAGGGAATAGATTTCGTTGCTCCATACCCGGTCGCCATTGGTGCATTTTACTTCCAGTTTATATTTTCCCGGCGGCAGTTTGGTGATAACGATATTCGGGTTATTCTCATTGTAAATCCATTCGTCGGCAAATTCGATAATGCGGTAGCTGAACTCACAATTCTCATTGTTGATAAAATCATGTGCGGCAAATCCCAAAGTAATATAAGGCTCGTCGTAGTCCAGCCGGAGCGTATGATTACGGATACGTTCGTAGATATTCTGGCTTGTATTGTTTATCTTCAGGCTGTTCAGGCTTAACGATGCGATATGTTCCCGCAAACGTATCTTGTTCTCGTCGAAATAGTTCAACCCGCAGACTCCGCCGAAATACAGCCATCCGGCTTTGTCCTTAAAAATAGCCCCATCAGAAAATTCGTCGTTTTGCAGCCCGTTTCTTGAGGAATAATTGGTAATTTTTCCCGAGGGCAAGTCGATAAAGGAGATACCTTGATTGGTGCTTGCCCAAATATTCCCGTTCTCATCTTTCAGGATGCCGTGAATCGTATTATTGGGCAATCCGTTATTATCCGTATATTCAATGATGGAAGGCGGTGTGGCTGTCGGGAACAATCGGTTAAGACCATAACTGGTACCTATCCAGATACTGGCAGAATCTCCTTTAGTCAGATAAATCACGTCATTGTTAGTCAGGGACAAGCCGGGGTCTATCTCACTCATCTGCCGGAAACGTTCGGACGCGATATCGAACTTATTAATTCCGCCCCCTCGCGTGCCTAGCCAAAGTTCATTCTCATCGTATCCGGCAATAACCGAATAAATGGTATTATTGCTTGGCGAAGAAGGGCCGGGAGATTTATATTGTTTCATGTCCGTTACTCTATAACTTTTTCCTTCCCTTTGCAGGCTCAGCTTGATAAGTCCGTAACCGGAAGTCCCCAACCATAAAAGTGAATCGTTATGGGTGAACAAGATACTGTACACTGCCCTGAAAGCAGAATATTCAGCAGGAATACATAGTTTTTTCACCTGGCTGCCATTGAGTGGAATATAATTGATACCCTCCCCTTCGGTTCCGATGAATATATCCCCGGACATATTTTTGCGGATAGTATAAACGGAGTTGGAGATTAACCCGTTGCCCGTTGAAAGATAGGGGGTGACTCCCCGTTCCTGCTTGTCGAGCAGCAGGATACCTTCTCCTTTTGTTCCTACGAGTATATTGCCATTGTCTTCCTCACAAAAACAGCGGACAGGATAATTCGTTTTTACGGTATGGAAAGGCGAACTGTGTTCATAGACTTCCAATATCCCTTGTCCGTCCGTACCTACCAAAAGGATATTCTGCGAGCCGATATAAATAGTGAAAATGGAAGCTTTCTCCGGCAATTGGAGTAATTCCGTTGAAGTCCCATTTTCAAGATTATATCTGATGCATCCCCCCTCGATAAAGCTGATAAGGAGATATTCACCGTGACAGATAGCTTGTGATACAGTCTTGTTCTCCGGAATATTTATACTGTCCAGTATACGGTTATCTTGTGAAACAGTCAGCGTCCTGTCATCGTTAATGATAAGGCAGTCCTGGGAAAGATAAATATTGGAAACGGGGGCACAGTGCCTGATTTCTTCTTTAAACGAGAGTTCGGGACAGGAGTTGCGGACAGTCAGTTGATAATGCAATAATTGTCCATGTCCTGTGAGAAAGAATATCCGGTCTTTGGAATCAATGACGAAGTTCCTGATGTCATCAGGCAGGTCATTCTTCAAGGAAACAAACTCCTGTTTCCGGTCATCGAAACAGAATAGACCCTGCTCTTTCACATAACAGATAATATGCTTGCCGGAAGTGATACCCAGCAGAAATGACTTTTCCTGTTTCGGCGGATTATTCTGTGTACCTAAATAATAAGGAGTAAACTGTTGGGTAGAACGTTTCCACCGGTTCACCCCATAGTCCGTAGATACCCACAGGATAGAGTCGCTCTGCTCGATAATCTGCCAGATGACATTATTGCTGATAGACCCTGCATCCTTTTTATTATAAGAATAGGTTTTGAAGCTACGACCGTTATATGCATTTAATCCGTCCCATGTCCCTACCCAAAGCGTATGTTCCGAATCTTCGAGGAAACAATTCACCGAATTATTGGATAATCCATCCGCATTGGAAATCTGTTTTACTACATTCTGCGAATGTAATAAAGCAGGCATCAGGCATGAATAAATAAGGATGCAGATGTAACGTAAATATGAGTGTTTTCGTAGAATCATGTTGCAAAGATAGAGAGGAAAAATAAGAAAACAAAGAAAAAAATATGCTGTACAACACCTGTATACCCTTTTGAGAATATAGTACACTCTTCCCGTCGTCGTGTGGGGTAGCTTTGCCACGAGAAATAAAAACAACACCTATTAAATGATTAGAAAATGGATATTGTAAAACGATTTCATCAGAACCCATTATTGAAACCATCCGATTTACAACCGGGAATAGAAGGTATGGAAATCACCTGTTTCCTGAATCCCGGAGTATTCCGCTTCGATGGAAAAACCTGGTTATTACTGCGGGTAGCCGAACGCCCCGTACAGAAACAGGGAGTGATTAGTTTCCCCGTATATAATAAGGAAGGGAAGATAGAAGTGCTTTCTTTCGACGAAAATGACCCGGAACTGGACGCTTCCGACCCTCGTGTGATAGGATATGCGGGACAGAATTATCTGACTACCATGTCTTATCTCCGGTTGGTATCGAGCGAGGACGGCATCCATTTTAAGGAAGAACCGGATTATCCGCCTATTTTCGGCAAAGGGGCATTAGAGGCTTTCGGCATCGAGGACTGCCGGGTGGCGACTACAGCCGACGGCTATTACCTGACGTTTACCGAAGTCTCTTCCGTTGCCGTCGGTGTAGGGCTGATTCATACCCGTGACTGGAAGAATTACACTCGTCACGGCATGATTTTTCCCCCTCATAATAAAGACTGTGCCTTGTTTGAAGAGAAGATAAACGGCAAATATTTCGCCTTGCATCGCCCGAGCAGTCCCGAACTGGGCGGCAACTATATCTGGCTTGCCGAATCACCCGACCGGTTGCACTGGGGCAACCACCGTTGCGTTGCGACCACTCGCTCCGATAGCTGGGACTGTGCCCGTGTGGGTGCGGGCGCCGCGCCTATCCGTACAGAGGAAGGCTGGCTGGAGATTTATCATGGTGCAGACTATCAGAACCGCTATTGCCTGGGAGCCCTTCTGCTTGACTTGAACGACCCCTCAAAGGTAATTGCCCGAAGCAAAGCTCCTATAATGGAACCGACTGCTCCCTACGAGCAGACCGGATTTTTCGGGAATGTGGTCTTCACGAACGGGCATTTGGTAGAAGGGGATAAGGTGACTGTTTACTACGGTGCGAGTGATGAAGTAATCTGCGGAGCGGAGTTCTCCATAGCGGAGATTCTTCGTTCATTAAAGTCATGACATATAAAAAGGTATAGAATGAATAAATTGAAAAGAGAATATCAATTCTTCAAGCAGCAGACTCTCAATGTACGTGTACTGTTGATGACTAACCTGCTCTATGCGTTCGTGCTTCCTGTGGTGGAGATATTTGTAGGTGCTTATGTGATGCGCCACACGAGCGAGCCTGTTTCCGTAGCTTTCTATCAACTTTTTATGTATATCGGCATCATTGCGACCTCTTTTGTCAACGGCTTCCTGTTGCGGCATGTCAGCGTGAAAGTACTGTATGCAGGCGGGATATTAGTTAGCGGGCTGTCGATGTTTGCCATGATGCTGGTGAAGTCATTGGGCTTTGTAGAGTTAGGCATAGCAGGTTTTGTCCTCGGAGCCGCATCGGGTTTCTTTTGGACCAACCGCTATCTATTGACGCTCAACAACACGACCGATAGTAGCCGGAACTACTTTTTCGGACTGGAATCTTTCTTTTTTTCCATCACTTCGATAACTGTCCCTTTATTGATTGGCGCATTCATCAGCCAGATAGACGGCAAAGAAATCATGGGATGCCTGATTGATATAAATGGTGCCTATCGTTTGGTCACAGTCGGAGTCATAGTCGTTACCCTGTTTGCCGTAGCTGTCTTGTGGTGTGGTAAGTTCGCCAATCCGGTGCAGAAGAATTTTCTGTATTTCCGGTTTTGCACACTTTGGAAAAAAATGTTGTTGCTGGCTTCCCTGAAAGGAATGGTACAGGGATTTTTGGTGACCGCTCCTGCTATTCTGGTTCTGAAGTTAGTAGGTGATGAAGGCGTATTGGGTTTAATACAGGGAATCAGTGGTACACTGACAGCTGTTTTGGTTTATGTATTGGGACGAATAACCAAACCTGAAGACCGGTCGAAGGTATTTATAGCCGGGCTACTTGTCTTTTTTATCGGTACTCTGTTCAACGGAATCTTGTTTTCAGCCACCGGAGTGATTATCTTTGTCCTCTGTAAGGTGATCTTTCAGCCATTGTTTGACTTGCCTTATTACCCTATTATGATGCAAACCATCGATGCAGTAGTAAAAATCGAAAAAAGAAATGAATATACCTATATTTTAAGCCATGAGTTCGGACTATTTCTGGGACGTGCTTTCGGACTAATACTTTTTATGGTACTCGCATTTGTCATATCACAGGATTTTGCATTGAAGTATGCATTGATCCTGGTGGGAGCTTTGCAGTTGATTGCCTATCCATTAGCCCGGAACATCATCAGACAGAATCAAGCTATTCGCTAATATTTCAAAATCGTTAAATCGTCGTTGCAAACGAATGAATTATTATGTTGTACAGCACCTATATACCCTTTTGAGAATATAGTACACTCTATTTTTTGCGGGGTACGATAGTTTTGCCGGCAGAAAAACGATGAACGACCGATTTGGGAAAACTAAAAAAAAACGACGTATGATAAAACTAAAATCTGTAATCTATTTAATCAGTATGATGACACTAGCTGGATGCTCCGGACAAAAACAGGCATCCGTAGCTGTCGAAGAACAGAGCGGACAATGGATACTCGGCCCTTTTGTCCGCCCGGAAGGGGTGAATCCGGTGATTTCCCCGCAACCGACTACTTTCCAATGCCCGATGCGCAAGCAGCCGGTAAGATGGGAAGAGAGTGACACTTTCAATCCGGCGGCAACCGTCAAGGACGGGAAGATTGTGGTACTCTACCGCGCGGAAGACAACTCGGCGCAAGGCATCGGAAAGAGGACATCCCGCATTGGCTATGCGGAAAGTACGGACGGAGTAACGATGAGCCGAGCGGACGCACCGGTACTCTTTCCTTCCGAAGACGATTTTAAAGAAATAGAATGGGAAGGTGGTTGCGAAGACCCGCGTGTGGCAATGACGGAAGACGGATTGTACGTCATGCTTTATACAGCCTGGAACCGCAATCTTCCCCGCTTGGCGGTGGCTACTTCCAGAGACTTGAAAAACTGGACGAAACACGGACTCGCTTTTGCGAAAGCGTACAACGGGCGTTTTGCCAATATAGCAAGCAAATCGGCTTCTATTGTCACCGGAGTGAAAGACGGCAGACTGGTCATTGAGAAAGTGGACGGCAAATACTTTATGTACTGGGGGGAGAATGCGGTATGTGCCGCAACTTCCGATAACCTGATCGACTGGACTCCGGTACTGAATGAAAACAACGAACTAAGAGAGATAGCCAAACCCCGCAGCGGGTATTTCGACAGCCGCCTGACTGAGTGTGGCCCACCGGCTATCAAAACCGTGAACGGTATTGTATTATTATACAATGGCAAGAACGGGTATAAGGAAGAAAGGGACTCAGCATATCCCGCAGGCGCTTATTGTGCAGGGCAGTTCCTGTTTGACGCCAACGACCCTTATAAAGTACTCGACCGCCTGGATAAACCTTTCTTTGTGCCCGAAGCCGCTTTCGAGAAGAGCGGTCAGTACAAGGACGGAACGGTGTTTATCGAAGGGCTGGCTTACTTTAAAAACAAATTATATCTCTATTATGGCTGTGCCGATTCGCAGGTTGCAGTAGCGATATGTGATGATAATATAGATTCGAAACTTAAAACACATAATTAATTTAATCTATGAAACATGTTTGTAAAATGAACACGGTTGTCTTAAAGTCGTTCAACGACCGGCTGAAGATATCTACTGTTTCAGCTTTAATGGCAGGGACTTTCCTGTGCGTGCCGTTTACTGTATATGCGGAAAGCCCTTCGGTATCGGGTATCGAACAGACCGTTCGGAATATCACGGTGAATGGTGTGGTTGTTGATGCCAGTGGAGAACCGGTTATCGGAGCTTCGGTGCAACTGAAAGGTGCTGCCGGTGTGGGGACGATTACCGATGTGGACGGTAAGTTTACCTTGTCGGTTCCCGCTAATGGAGTGTTACAGATTTCCTATATCGGGTACAAAACAACAGAAGTGCGGGTAAACGGACAAGCCGGACTGAAAGTAACTTTGCTGGAAGATACCGAGACACTGGACGAGGTAGTGGTGGTAGGTTACGGTATTCAGAAAAAGGCTTCCGTGACCGGTTCGGTAGCTGCCATCTCTTCGGATAAGTTGATGGAAGTAAAAGCTCCCAGTGTGACGAATATGCTCGCCGGACGTTTGCCGGGCTTGCGTGCCGTACAGCGTAGCGGTAGCCCCGGTGATGATGGAGCTTCCGTTGATATTCGCGGATATGGAAGCATGCTGGTGATTGTAGACGGCATCGAGCGTGATTATACGCAGCTCGACCCGAATGATATCGAGTCCATCTCTATCCTGAAAGATGCCGCCGCAGCGGTCTACGGTTTTAAAGGTTCAAACGGTGTTCTGATGGTTACTACCAAGAAAGGGACGGAACAGAAGGTAAAGATAGATTATAACGGCTATGTAGGCTTTCAGAAAGTGACCCGCTATCCGGAGATGATGAATGCTTATGAGTATGCCTCTCTTTACAATGAAGCGATTCACAATGCCAACCCGTGGCGCGGAGCTTCCGCTTACTCGCAAGAACAACTGGAAGCTTACCGGAATGGTACGGCAGGTACGGACTGGTGGAGTGAGACGATGCGTAGCACCGCTCCCCAGACTTCACATAACTTGAGCCTGACAGGCGGTACGGAAAAAGTGAAATATTATATGTCTATCGGATATATGGACCAGGGCGGTATTATCCGTTCGGGCGACTGGAATTACCAACGTTACAACGTCCGTTCCAACCTGAGCGTGGAAGTGGCTAAGGGACTGAACGTGGAACTGCGCTTGAGCGGACGCTTCGACAACCGCAAAAAGCCTTACAATGGCGATAACCTGTTCCGTTCGGCACAAATGGCTATCCCGACTTACTCCATGTATGCCAATGACAACCCGGATTATTGGGGAGCCGTAGGAGATATGGCGAACCCCGTGCATGTTTCCAATTCGGATGACAGTGGTTATGAAGACCGCCTGCGTCGCGAATTTAACAGCTCGTTGGCTATTACCTGGCAGCTTCCCTGGGTGAAAGGACTGATGGCGAAAGCATTAGTTGCCTACGACTATACGAACAAGGAATGGAAAACGTGGCGGAAAGACCTCTCGGAATATACGTATGATTATGCGAAAGAAGAGTATATAGAGAAAGTGGTTAATACCGCGCATCTGGAATCGAAACTGGAAAACTATGACAAACCGACCTATCAGTTCTCTATGAATTACAACAATACGTTTGCTAAAAAGCATAATATCGGTGCCATGCTCGTATGGGAAATGTATAATGACAAGAAGAACTGGGTGACCGGGACACGTGACTTTGCAATCGGGCTGATTCCTGACCTGGACTATGGGGATAAGACGAACCAGGAAGCTTCCGGTAAGACACAGGAAACAGCTCATGCCGGCTTGGTGGGACGTCTGAACTATGATTTCTCTAACCGTTATCTGGTGGAATTCAATTTCCGCTATGACGGAACCTATAAATTCCGTGCAGATAATCGTTGGGGATTCTTTCCGGGTGTTTCATTGGGATGGCGTGTTTCCGAAGAAGCTTTTTTCAAGAAACTGTTGCCCGATATGGATAATCTGAAAATCCGTGCTTCGTACGCCAAAGTGGGAGATGAAGGAGATTTCGACGCGTTCCAGTATCTGGATGGATATAAGTCTCACGGAAGCTATATCATGGGCAGCAACGGAGTGACTTCGGGCATGACTACGGTAGGTATGGCAAACCCGTGGCTGACCTGGTATGAATCGAAGATAATGAACATCGGCTTTGAGGCGTCTTACCACAGGGGACTGATTTCTGTGGAGTTCGACTGGTTCCGCAGAAACCGTTCCGGTCTGCCTGCCACCCGTGTAGGCTCATTGCCTACTATCTTCGGAGAATCAATGCCGCAGGAGAACCTGAATTCTGATATTAACACCGGATTCGAGATTGTAGTCGGGCATAAGAACCGGATTGGCAATTTCAATTATAATGTGTCGGCCAACTTCTCTACTACCCGGATTAAGTATGACTATGTAGAGCGGGCGGCTTCCACCAATATGTATAACGATTGGCGTGATAACACCAACGGACGTTACAAGGATATCCGCTGGGGAAAGAAAGTAATCGGGCAGTTTACTTCTTTCGAGGAGATTTTGAACTCACCGGTTCAGGATAAGGACGGTAACCGTTCGCTGATGCCGGGTGATTTGAAATTCGAAGACTACAATGGCGACGGTATTATCGATGATAACGATACGCAGCCACTCGGACACGGTGCCACTCCTCGTATGTACTACGGGCTGAATATGTCCGGAGAATACAAAGGATTCGACCTGACTGTCTTCTTCCAGGGAGCTGCCGGACACGATATTTATATCAGCGGGGATATTCTCGACCCGTTTATCCAGCAAGGTTTGGGTAATGGTCTGGCCATCATGACCGACCGCTGGCACCGGGAAGACCCGACCGACCCTTATAGCAAATGGATTCCGGGATATATGCCTGCCGCACGCGTGGCAGGTGTCGCTGATAACCGTTCCAGTAACTCATGGTCATTGCACAACGCAAATTACCTGCGCCTGAAAACCCTGGAACTGGGATACACGCTTCCTAAAGCCTTAACCAAAAAGGCGGCTATCGACCGGGTGCGTTTCTATATCAACTGCAACAATCTGCTGACTTTCACCCAGCGTGACGGACTGATGAAGAACGTCGACCCCGAAAGCAATTCCAGCGGAATACGCTATTACCCGCAGATGAAGACGTATAACTTTGGCGTAAATGTAACCTTCTAAAACCAGTAAAGACAATGAATAGGAATTATCTGAAATATATATTGATAGGTGGGGCATCCATCTTCGTATGGACAGGGTGCGATGATTATCTGAACCGTGAGAGTACCAGCGGTGTCAACACACCGGATTTGATTTGGCAAAATCCGAAAGCAATCACAGCCGTATTGGCGGATATGTATGACTCGGGACTGAAACTGGATGAGTTTGACGATTGGTATGGAAGCAAGAAGGCGAATCTTGCGAATCAGACCAGCTTCTCGGATGAGGCTACCGCCAGTTATCAGAAAGAAAGCGCATTCGACAAGTCGAACTCTACTTATTCTTATGGCGACTATGTATTCAACGACGACATGGTGACACGCTACAAGCAAATCCGTATTGTAAACAACTTCCTGCTGAATATTGAGAAAACTTCCGTATTGAGTGAGGATGAGAAAGAAGAACTCGGTGCAGAAGCCCGTTTTATCCGTGCTATGCAGTACTTCGGACTGGTGAAGCGTTATGGGGGCGTTCCTTTGCAGACTGTTCCGCAAGAATATACCGCAGGAAATACGGAAGTTCTTTACCAGGCTCGTGATACGGAAGCCGCGACATATGATTTCATTATCAATGAATGTAAGGCTATCTATGAATCATTGCCGGAAGTACGCAGCGGTGATGCCAAATACCGCGCCAATCGTGGAACGGTGCTTGCCTTGTGGTCACGTGCCGCACTGTATGCCGGTACTATCGCTAAGTATTCCAAAACGCTGACTCTCACAGGCGAGGCTGTTTCCAAAGGATATGTGTATATTCCCGAGACAGAAGCGGAACGTTACTTTGACGAATGTTATACTGCTTCATCGAAGATTCTGGATGAAATGGTTCCCCGTGTGTATAGCTTGTTTAAATCGACCAGTACGGAAGCGGAAGAGCTGGCGCAGAACTTTTACAATCTCTTTTCCAAAACAGTGAATGGGGATAACGGAGAATATATTTTCCAGAAACAGTATGATGTGGCTGCCGGTAAAGGACATATGTGGGATAAACTGAATGTTCCTTTCTCTTATCGTGGCGACGGTTGGGGATGCGGCATGTCTCCGGTACTGGAAATGGTAGAGGAATTTGAATATATTGACGGTACGGAAGGGAAGCTGAAGATGAAAGACAGCAGTGGAAAAGCTATCAGCTATGATAGCCCGTATGATATCTTTAAGAATAAAGACCCTCGTTTATTAGGTTCGGTTTACCTGCCCGGTGCTGATTATAAAGGACACGGTGGCGGTAAAATCGAATGGATACGCGGTGTCATCGACGGACAGGATGGGATAGGAACCAAGTATGAAGCTTCCGCCCAACCGGATAAGGAGAACAAGGTCGTAATAGACGGACAGACTTATAATACTTCGGGAAAAGACGGTGGCTCGTTAAGTGTAGGCGACGCCAGTAAGACGGGGTTCTATCAGCGTAAATTCCTGGATGAAAGTCTGACGGACTATACGAACATCGACGCAAAACGTTCTTCTACTCCCTGGGTGGTTTTCCGTCTGGCAGAAATCTATCTGAATCGTGCAGAGGCTTGCATGGAACTGAACCGGCATCTGGACGTGGCTTTGAACGATATCAATGAGATTCGCGGCAGGGCAGGTATCAAACTATTGACTCAGGGTGACCTGACGCTGGATAAAGTGCGCCATGAACGGAAAGTGGAACTTGCTTTTGAGAAGCATCGTTACTGGGATTTGAAACGTTGGCGCCTGGCTCATCTGGATGTAAGCAAAGGTGGTTTGACCAATTTCCGCGGCACGGCTCTCTGTCCGTATTACAATGTTAAGAGCGGCAAGTACACCTTTGAAACCGGTGTGCCCGAAAAGAGAAAGCGTCTTTTCCTTGAAAAGAACTACTATACGGTGTTCCGTGCCGAGGACTTGAGTACGAATCCGTTGATGGTACAGAATCCGGGTTACGGTAATTGATACATCCAATTTTAAAGAAGAAACGATATGAATAAAATAGTAAACATAGGATTGACTGCATTATTCGCCTGTTTCGTGGCGGCATGCGAAAATGACATCGATAATTATGATGCACCGAACGGTGGCGTGTATGGCACTATCTATGATAAGGAAACGAATGAACCGGTTCCTATGCCTGTACCGGGAAGTAGCGGTGTGATGATGAGTTTGTACGAGCAGAATACGGGGGCTACCGCCTCCGTTGATTTCCGTGCTCGTCAGGATGGAACGTTCGAGCATACGAAGGTGTTCAATGGCAGCTATCGTATTCAGGCAAAGGATGGTCCTTTTGTCGGTGTATGTGAAGGGTATGTCACCGTGAACGGACAAACGCAGGTTGATTTGTACACAATCCCGTTCTCGCGTATCAGTCTTGATGTGTCTGTTTCGGCTGATAATAAGCTGACACTGAACTATGATGCGAAAACATCGAACGAGACATTGCAACTGACGGATGTTTCCGTGATATGGAATTATGCTCCGGGAGTGGATGTGAACAATGCAAACCATGCCACCCTCTCTTCACTGGGGACAAAGGCCAGTGGCACGCACGTCATCGACCTGATGAATGATACTGAATTTATAGAGAATCATTATAAGATTGTTTCCAACAAGAACAAGGTGTATGTACGTGTTGCGGCTACGGTGACAGCGGAGAGCAAATCGTATGTGAATTACAGCCGGGTAGTGGAAGTAACTGTGAATGATATAAGATAAACGATAAAAAAGAAGGTAACAATGAAACATAAATTCTATTTACTACTGGTACTGTTGGTGGGCGGTTTGTTTGCCGGTTGCAGTTCGGACGATGACGGTGTAACCCCGCCGGACGAAAAGGACGGGGTATCGGTAAGAGTCATGTCTTACAATATATATAGTGGGCAGAAAGCTTATTCCGGAAAAAAGGGGATGGAAGCGATTGCCCAAGTGATTAAAAAGATAAATCCGGACTTGGCAGGTTTGCAGGAGTTTGAGACGAAGACTAACAAGATGGGGAATGCGGATATTATCGCCCTGATGAAAGAAGTGACCGGAATGCAATATGCTTTCTTTGTCAAAACCCGCGATGTGGATGGTGGTGAGTATGGAAACCTAATTCTCTCGAAATATCCGATAAGTGATGAAGTGAATTATGATTTGCCGAGAATAGAGACAGTGGAAGATGTCCACCCGCGTTCGATGGGAGTAGTGAAAACAGAAAAAGATGGAAAGGGTTTCTATTTCGGAGTGACGCACCTGTCTCATGTGGGCAACGAAACTAACCGTATCAACCAGACTACAACGATTATCGAAAAGACAAAGGGCTTGGATGAGCCAATGATATTGACTGGTGATTTCAATGCTTTAGCCGACTCCGGCCCGATGAAGATATTGTATGAACGTTTTGAAATCGGTTGCTTGAACGGGAACTTTGGACTGACAACAGGAACGCCCGTTCCGGTGAAAGCGATTGATTTCGTATTGTACACTCCGGATGAAGGAATGTCTCCGAAAGACTATGATGTGTATTATGATGCTTATGTAGAATCAGACCACTTTCCGGTGGTAGCTACGTTCAGTATAAACGATTAACCTAAAAAGACAGAAACATGAAAACATTGATACTTCATTTGAAACGGTTCTCTATCTATTCTCTGATGTTTGCGTCAGTCGGTTTTGCCGCTTGCGAGGATGAGAACCGGCAGGATATGACGCCTGAAATAGGTGAGGGCGAGGCCACTCCCACAATCACTATGTACACGCCGACAACCGGTGGGAAGTCTACAAGCCTGACTTTATACGGTACGCATTTCGGCACGGATTTGGATAATATCCGCGTGACAGTCAACGGGGTGGACGCCGAAGTGACGGGTGCGTTGGGGAATATTATTACTGCCAATGTACAGAGAGGTTCCGGCTCCGGTCCGGTGAAAGTGTATATCGGTCAGGGAGAAGCTGCGCAAGAACTGACATATAAAACGGAGTTTGAGTATTCTCAGTCTCCTATTGTAAGTACTTATATCGGCAGTTATGTTCCTTCCGCAAAAACGGAGAAGAAAGAGGGGACCCTCATGGAAGCGGTTCTTTGGAAACCGGGTTCTATCGCTTTCGATAAGGAAGGTGCTTTGTATATCGTGGAAGATGATGACCGAGATATCCGTATCGCGAAAAATAATCAGGTCGCTACTTTCTTACGCGGAGATGGAACCGGTGGAACTGTATTCAGAATGATGAATATCGCTTTCTCATTGGATGGCAATACTTTATTCTTGTCCAATGATGCCAACGCTTCGGGCAATGCGCATATTGCAACAATTCCATGGAGCAATGATACGCATCAGTATGATGCTGCTAATCTGTCTGCAATATGGTCAGTCACTCCCTCTTTGAAAAATGGAGTCACTAATGTAGGTGTGCATCCTGTCACGGGAGAGGTTTTCTCCGTAGCTCATGGAAATGCCATGATTTACAAATATGACCCGGAGCAGAATACGATGGTGGCAACCGGCGTGCGACTTCCAGATGCAGAAGGTAAAAATGCGGCGAAAGTAAAAATCCGCTGTATTCTTTTTGACAAGGCAGGAACTACCGTGTATATGAGTTCACAGGAAAAAGATGTGATTTATAAAGGGGATTACGACATGTCGACAGGCGAGTTTTCTAATCTCCATATTTGGGTAGGGCAGTACGGGCAAGCAGGTTTTACAGAAGGTCAGGGAAATGAAGCCAAACTGGATGAGCCTTGCCAGATGGATTTGGATGAAGAGGGAAATATTTATGTAGCAGTCCGTAAAAAGCATCGTATAGCGAAAATTACCCCTGACGGTATGTTGACAAACTACACCGGTACAGGCACTTCCGGTACGACAGACGGCCCGTTGGATAAAGCGCAATTGAACCATCCGGAAGGTGTACAGTTCGGTCCGGACGGAGCATTGTATATTTCAGAATATTGGAATCATAAGATTCGTAAGATAGAAAAGGATTAATTTTGTATCAGGTAGGAAAGATTGTTTTTCAAGATAACATTCACTTATTAATTGGTCATATATGAATTTTAGAATATGCATTTCATTGTTTCTATTGTGTTGTTTGTTACAACCTTCAACGGCACAGAAACCTGTGGCAAAACCGAAAGAGGTCACAGTAAAAGCCATGACTTACAACACGTATAGCGGTCGTAAACAAGGAATTGATAAGATAGCCGAAGTCATTAAGAAAGAGAACCCGGATATCGTTTCACTCCAGGAAATAGAAAGAAACACGGAGATTAACCCTTGGGATACTCCGAAAAAACTGTCGGAACTGACGGGAATGAAATATTATTATTTTGCCCATGCGCTCGATATTCCGACTGGCGGAGATTACGGAAATGTGATTCTTTCCAAATATCCGGTTTCCGAGGAAAAAAGTTTTAAGTTGAGTGTACTGAAAGAAGGTGATTATGTCCGTTCTTTCGGTTATGTGAAAGTTGTGAAGGAAGGTAAGGAATTCTATTTCGCTACGACACATCTGGACCATAAATATGAAGATGCTGCCCGTCTGAAACAGGTTGATGAAATTCTTGCGTGCGTGGAGCACCTGGATAAACCTGTTATCTTGGGGGGAGATTTGAATTCCCGTCGTGGTTCTGCTACCATGGCTGCCTTTCAAAAGTATTTCACCGTAAATTGTTTGAGTGATGGCGCTCCGTGGACAGTACCCGTACCAAGTCCGGCTTACGCATGTGACTGGTTGATTTATGCGCCAAACAAGGCTTTTACTGTGAAGGCGTACAATGTTTGTTATTGGGCGGATAAGGAATCAGATCATTATCCGGTAGTGGCTACTTATCTTATCAAATAAGAGGGCGTTCTGACATGCTTATGGTTCTTTTTATATAAACCGAATTCTTGTAAAGCAGCATTATTCTTTTTGTTCTTGATGAACCTTTCGATAAGCAGTAGGAGACATTCCGAAATACTCCTTGAAGCTTTTCCCGAAATAGTTCAATGAACTGAAACCAAGCTGAAAACTAATATCGCTAATGTTGTATTCTTCGTTTTCCCGAAGCATTTTAGCGGCAGTTTTCAGCTTTAGTGAAGTTGCTTTGGGAATGTACGGAGCGAGCATACAAGATGATGTGTGGCATCAGTTCTCAGCTGGGCGAACATCGATTGAGGACGAAGTACAATGACATTGAAAAAGCGAACCTGGCCTACAGGAAGCAGCGCAGGCATACTCACAAGCAGACACGAAAGATGATCATGAACCAGGGTTACTCGGGAAACGATAACAGAACCTTCTGTAAGGACAACAATATCGAGACTTCCTTCACTCAGAAAGGCAAGGCAGGCACGAACGAAGTGAAGAATGGTAATCTTCTTCGGTATCCACACGGCGAATGTGGTTAACCTCGCAAGACGAGAGTCTATCCAGTTACCTCTCACAGCCTAATGTCCTACGCATGGAATCCAACTTTACGGGAGTGGTGACTTCAGACGTGACTGAAAACGAAAATATCGGCCGTGAAATCAGAGCGGATGATATAAAAACGATGAGTTTGGACGGAAAAAATTGGGATAGTCCGCCGATTAACTCAGATTGAATGAATTAAATGACTATCCCTAATATAGAAACAAAACGTATCATGAAGAACAGAATCATTGCGATGGCGCTTGCATTGTGCGCTTGGGTTGGCCTTTGTGCCACCGATTATACCGCCTTGGTCAATCCCTTGGTAGGTACTCTCTCGTCGTTCGAGCTCTCTACCGGCAACACCTATCCAGCCATTGCCCGTCCGTGGGGTATGAATTTTTGGACGCCTCAAACTGGCAAGATGGGCGACGGATGGCAGTATGTCTATACGGCTACGAAGATTCGTGGTTTCAAGCAGACCCACCAACCCTCGCCGTGGATCAACGACTACGGCCAGTTTTCGCTGATGCCCGTTACCGGCAAACTGGAGTTTGACGAGGAGAAGCGAGCCAGCTGGTTCAGCCACAAAGGTGAGGTGGCCTTACCCCACTACTACAAGGTCTATCTGGCTGATCATGACGTGGTGACCGAGGTGACACCTACCGAGCGTGCGGCGATGTTCCGCTTCACCTTCCCTGAGAGCGACGCCTCGTACGTGGTTATCGATGCCTTTGACAAGGGGTCGCATATTCGTATCCTCCCCGAGAAACGCCGCATCGAGGGCTACACCACGCGCAACAGCGGCGGAGTACCCGATAACTTCCGCAACTACTTCGTCATTGAGTTTGACCACACCTTCACCTACCAGGCTACGGTAGCCGATGGAACGCTCTCCACGCAGCGCTTGGAGCAGACCGTCCAACACGCTCAGGGCGTCGTAGGCTTCAAGACCCGCAAAGGGGAACAGGTGCATGCCCGTGTGGCCTCCTCCTTCATCAGCCTGGAGCAGGCCGAACGCAATCTCGGCGAATTGGGCACCCATTCGTTCGACGCCTTGGTTGACCATGGCCGCGAGGCGTGGAACCGAGAGCTTGGCCGAGTGGATGTAGAGGGCGGCTCCTCTGATCAGTTGCGCACCTTCTACTCCTGCCTCTACCGTTCGCTCCTCTTCCCACGCGCCTTCTACGAGATTGATGCTGAGGGCCAAGTGGTTCACTATAGTCCCTACAATGGTCAGGTGTTGCCCGGTTACATGTACACCGATACGGGCTTTTGGGATACGTTCCGCTGTCTCTTCCCCTTCCTCAATCTGGTCTATCCGTCAGAGAATCTGAAGATGCAGGAGGGCCTGATCAACGCTTACAAGGAGAGTGGCTTCTTCCCCGAATGGGCCAGCCCAGGTCATCGAGGCTGTATGGTGGGCAACAACTCCGCCTCCATCCTGGTCGATGCTTACCTCAAGGGCATCCGCGTAGCCGATGTGCAGACTCTCTACGAAGGGCTCCAACACGGTACGCAGAGCGTTCATCCTACCGTCTCCTCCACCGGTCGTCTGGGATTCGAGTACTATAATCGCCTGGGCTATGTACCCTACGATGTGAAAATCAAAGAGAGTGTAGCCCGTACGCTGGAATATGCGTATGACGACTGGTGTATCTATCAGTTGGCCAAGGAGCTGAAGCGTCCCAAGAAGGAGTTGAAGCAACTGGCTGCACGCGCCCTGAACTACCGGAAGGTGTTTGATGCCGAGCACAACCTGATGCGTGGTCGCAATGCCGACGGCAGCTTCCAGTCGCCCTTCTCCCCACTGAAATGGGGTGACGCCTTTACCGAGGGCAACAGCTGGCACTATACGTGGTCCGTTTTCCACGACCCTCAGGGATTAATCAACCTGATGGGAGGTGAAGAGACTTTCGTGCAGATGCTCGACTCCGTCTTCACCGTGCCGCCCCTGTTTGATGAGAGCTATTACGGTCGGGTTATTCATGAAATCCGTGAAATGACTGTGATGAATATGGGCAACTACGCTCACGGCAATCAACCCATCCAGCACATGATCTACCTTTACAACTATGCCGGTGAGCCCTGGAAAGCCCAATACTGGCTACGTCAGGTGATGAACCGTATGTACACTCCACAAGCCGACGGCTATTGTGGTGATGAAGATAACGGTCAGACCTCCGCATGGTACGTCTTCTCGGCGTTAGGCTTCTATCCCGTCTGCCCTGGTACTGACCAATACATTCTGGGAGCCCCTCTCTTCCAGCGCGCCACTCTTCATTTCGAGAATGGCAAGCAGCTCACGATTGAGGCTCCTGAGAACAGTGATGCCAACCTATACATCCGCCAGATGGAGTTAAACGGTGAGAACTACACGAAGAACTACCTGCGCCATGAGGATCTGCTTCAGGGAGGAACCATCAAGATAGAGATGGCCGATAAGCCCAACAAGCAGCGCGGCGTCAACGCCGAGGATAGACCCTATTCATTCAGTAGCGAAGCCAACTAAACGTTACTCACATAGTTTTAAAAAAAATGGGCGATGCAGTAAGTGTTTTTTCTGCGTCGCCTGTTTTATTATTCGAGTCGGCAATCAAAGGCGGCTCAAAAAGAAACTTATTGTATAACCTATAAATTGTGTTTATGAAAGGCAATAGTACTTTTCTACGTCCGTGCTCCTTACGGGCATTAGTGGTGTTGCTGTTCATGGCCTTCTCAGTTCAATGGGCTTCGGCTCAGCTGAACATAAGTGTGTCAAAAACCACTTTATAGGTATGGTCATCGAACAGATCAAATCCCAATCAAAGTATCAGTTTTTTTGTGACGACAAATTGGCCGCTTTGCCGGTTGAGTCGGTCAAAGTGAAGAATGCTTCAGTCGAAGCTACACTCGATGCGGATTTGAAGGGCACGAATGTGACCTACAAAGTGGAGGAAAATGTGGTTTATCTCTCTGAGAAGAGTGGTTCTGAACCACAGAACAATCAACGTGGCAAGGAACGTGTGGTCAAGGGGGTGGTATCTGACGATATGGGTCCGTTGATTGGTGTCAACGTGCTGGTCAAGGGTACCAATACCGGCTGTATCACCGATATGGATGGTAACTTCACCCTCACCACCGATGTGACCAATCCAGTCATCGTCTTCTCTTATATCGGCTATGCCACACAGGAGATTGCTGCCAAGGATAATGCCGTTATCAATGTGATGATGAGCGGCGACTCACAGTTGCTCGAGGAGGTGGTGGTTACCGCCTTGGAAATCAAACGCTCTGAAAAGGCGTTGAGTTATAACGTACAACAGGTGAATACCGATGCGCTGACTACCAATAAGGATGCTAACTTTGTCAACTCTTTGAGTGGTAAAGTAGCCGGCGTTAACATCAACGCCTCATCATCCGGTGTGGGTGGTGTGTCGAAGGTGGTGATGCGCGGTACCAAGAGTATCATGCAGAGCAGCAATACCCTCTATGTGATTGATGGTGTGCCCATCTTCTCCGGTCGTGGAACTGCAGGTGTAAGGAGTTTGATTCACAAGGCTCTTCAGAACCCATTGCGGATATCAACCCCGAGGATATTGAGTCGATGTCGGTGTTGACCGGTGCTGCCGCTGCCGCTCTGTATTGTTCAGAGGCCGCCAACGGTGCCATTATCATCACTACGAAGAAGGGTAAAGAGGGTCGAATCAGCTTGACGGTCAATACTAGCACCGAGTTTACCTCGCCCTTTGTGATGCCTTCATTCCAAAACCGCTACGGCACGGGTACAGATGGTTTGATGAGTACCAGCAGCGCTATGAGCTGGGGTAACCAACTGGCGGCAGGAGCCAATTACGGCTACAACCCTAAAGATGACTATTTCCAGCAAGGCGTGGTGGCTACTGAGAGTGTGTCAATGAGTACCGGTACAGAGAAGAACCAGACCTATGCATCGGCTGCAGCGGTTAACTCACGCGGTATTGTGCCTAATAACCGTTACAACCGTTACAATTTCACGGTGCGTAACACCACCACCTTCTTGAACGACCGCATGACGCTGGACTTCGGCGCCAGCTACATCTTGCAGAACGACCGAAACATGACCAACCAGGGTACCTACAACAACCCCTTGGTAGGCGCTTACCTCTTCCCTCGTGGGAACGACTGGGAGGATATCAGCCTCTACGAGCGTTATGACGCCGCTCGTAAGATCTATACCCAGTACTGGCCTGTAGGCGACGAGGGTATGGTGATGCAGAACCCCTATTGGATCAATCACCGCAATCTGCGTGAGAACAAGAAAGACCGCTACATGCTCAATGCTGGATTGAGCTACAAGATTCTGGACTGGCTCTCAGTTTCAGGTCGTGTGCATCTGGATCATGCTTCAAATACTTATACCGAAAAATTCTACGCTTCAACTAACACCCAGTTGACTGAAAATTCATCACGCGGTCTGTTTGGTATCACTAAGACTGAGGATAAGCAACTCTATGCCGACTTCTTGGTTAGCATCAATAAGTACTTCGGTGAAGATTGGTCTTTCCAAGCCAATATCGGTGGCTCTTACTCAGACATGCGTCAGGATGCGATGAAGGTGCGTGGTCCTATTGCTGACGGAGGTGATGCCTTTGCCGACGAGCCTTTAGGCTTGACGAACTATTTCGCCATTCAGAACCTGAGTGCAGGCAAAACGAAGCGTCTGCAAGAGGGTTGGAGAGAGCAGACGCAGTCGCTCTTTGCCAGCGCTGAAGTGGGTTATAAGAACACCTACTTCCTCACCCTGACTGGCCGTAACGACTGGCCATCACAGTTGGTAGGTCCTAACAGTAATACCAAGAGCTTCTTCTACCCCTCAGTGGGTGGATCAGTGGTGCTTACCGAGCTGATGCCTAACCTCAACAAGGATTTGCTCTCCTTTATGAAGGTACGCGGTTCATTTGCTTCGGTAGGTAGTGCCTTTTCACGTTATCTGGCTAATCCGCGTTACGAGTGGAATGAGAGTACCAACAGCTGGAGCAACCAAACACAATATCCCGTATATAATCTGAAACCCGAACGTACCAATTCATGGAAGCTGGGTTTGAACATGCGTTTCTTGAAGGATTTTGAACTGGACGTGACCTACTACAACGCCAAGACCATGAATCAGACCTTCAATCCGCAACTTTCCGTCAGCGGTTACTCTGCCCTCTATATCCAAACCGGTGCGGTTCGTAACCAGGGTATTGAGCTCTCACTGAACTATAAGCACACTTGGAAGGATTTTACCTGGGATACCGGTATCACTTTCTAAACCAATAAGAACAAGATTCTGACTTTGGCCGACAATGCCATTAATCCTGTAACCGGTGAGCGCTTCTCACTCTCTACCCTTAACATGGGCGGTTTGGGTGATGCACGCTTCCTACTCAAAGAGGGTGGCAGCATGGGTGACCTATACTCATTGCGCGACATGAAACGCGATGCCAATGGCAAGATCTATGTCGATCAAAATGGTATGGTGGCTACTGAAGCTATTCAGAATCCGGATGACTATATTAGGGGCAGTCGTGAAATCAGATTAAAAAATACAATGAATTGATTGTCAATGTGATAAATATTTTGTATCTTAGCGGACGGAAATAAGAAATTCCCCGAACCTCTGGAAAAGGACCAATTCGGGGGAAATGAAGTTAAAAACCTCATGGCGAAGATACGACATTTATCCGAAATTCAGCAAGAAATTGCATTTACAGAGTTTGATTTTATCAGAGATATGCAGAAACGTTCAAAACCTCTGAACTTGGACGCATCAAGTCACTCCTTCCTCTTCGTCAGATGGCTATATCGTTCAATCTGATGGAAGAGCGTCCGATGCACAAAAGGGTTAAACGAGGCCGAAAGTCCTTCTTCACTCCCGAAGGTAAGGTTGCATTGGCCTTTCTGAAGATGTACACAGGCTTGTCCGCTCCGAAGCTGATGGAGGCTCTGAATGGGAACATCCATTATCAAATCTTCTGCGGCATCAGGATTAGTCCTGAGAACCAGTTGACAAACTACAAGCTGATAGACGGCATATTGTTGGAACTGTCCAGGAAGTTGAAGGTCCAAGAGCAGCAGAAGGTTTTGGCAGATGCTTGGGAACCATACATGAAGAACCTTGATACTGTCTATACGGATGCAAGCTGCTATGAAAGCCTGATGCGTTTCCCCACCGACGTGAAGTTGCTTTGGGAATGTACGGAGCGAGCATACAAGATGATGTGTGGCATCAGTTCTCAGCTGGGCGAACATCGATTGAGGACGAAGTACAATGACATTGAAAAAGCGAACCTGGCCTACAGGAAGCAGCGCAGGCATACTCACAAGCAGACACGAAAGATGATCATGAACCAGGGTTACTCGGGAAACGATAACAGAACCTTCTGTAAGGACAACAATATCGAGACTTCCTTCACTCAGAAAGGCAAGGCAGGCACGAACGAAGTGAAGAACGCAACCAAGAGAGAACTGGCCAGAGTGAGAGCCACAGCCATGGAGGGTTCATTTGGCACTCAGAAGGAACATTACGGATTGCGAAAGATAGCTGCGAGGATAAAATCGACAGGAATCATGCTGATCTTCTTCGGTATCCACACAGCGAATGCGGTCAACCTCGCCAAACGAGAGTCTATCCAGTTACCTCTCACAGCCTAATGTCCTACGCATGGAATCCAACTTTACGGGAGTGGTGACTTCAGACGTGACTGAAAACGAAAATATCGGCCGTGAAATCAGAGCGGATGATATAAAAACGATGAGTTTGGACGGAAAAATTTGGGATAGTCCGCCGATTAACTCAGATTGAATGAATTAAATAACTATCCCTAGAATATTGTTGCATACCAGACATCTGTCGATGTGTCCGGATAGGCTTTTAGACCAGATTGTTAGCCATATAAAGCTATAAAGGTAAAATGTGGAATAGATATAAGTAAAATCTTATCAGCGTAATAGTGTGTATTACACTGAGTGAACATCCGGTGAACGGTGTTTGAACGCTGTTTGAATAGTATTCTAACGGCATTCTAACAGCATTCAAATACCGTTCATAACACGTTCATTAGCCGTTCACTGACCACCTTTTCAAATCCTTTTCAAAAGCTTTTCAACATCAGCGCGAATCTTTGCATAGAGCGGTGAATTCTTATAATTGACATTCTTGTGTATAACCACTTCCACACCAATCTGCGAACGCTGGTAGTTTGTCAGTTCGTTGTGAAGCTGAAGGCTGTGGAGGGCAAGGTCGTGAATCTGCTGTTCTCTCTCACGTCTGAGAATGGTACATACAGGTATGAGCAGACGGAGGACTACATTGTCCATGATATGATGTCCTTGGATGAACATGTATGTAGAGTCGGAGGTTACTCCGAGTGTAGGCAGTTCCCTCTTAAGGTCTTCTATTTCACGTTTGGCTTCAGGGTGTTTACGCTCTAAGTCACGTAACTTTTTCTCCACTTTTTTTGCCATATGCTCAAGGCTTTGTTCAGGATTGCGGGTGCTAACCTGGTCTAACTTGACATACGAACAGAAATCCAATAATGAGAATTCGGCAAGGATATGTTTTCTGTAGAACCACACAGACCAGACGAACAGAGGCCACGCTATTTCGGAGTAGGCTTTCATGAAAGCCGGAAAGTCTATCAGCTTATGGTCATTCAGTGTTGCAGTCACGCATACATCGTGAAGTCCTTCGGCATAGCAGTGGTAGTTCTCTATGGCGTAGGCATACGTCTGAAGCACGTACGGGCATTCTATCATGTAGCGTGAGGTATTGGTACGGCCCTGAAGGAGATAGTCGTAATCGCTGTCCACGCAAGCTATCATATTTTCACCGAGCTGGTTGCCCAACTGATTCATAAGTACGGTTTTCTTACCTTTGGCAAGCGAACTTTGAGATGGGAGCATGACTTCGAAGTACACCTTGTCGTTCTCGTACTCGGAGAGCAGGGCACGCCAGAACGATATGTCGTCATAGCTCTCCACGTAGGCCACAATTTTTCTCCTTGAGCGTTTTGGCTTCAGATTATTTGCTGCGCCTATATATAATGATGAAAGGTTTTCTGTAAGTCGTTTTCCCATGTGTATGAGTTTTTAATTGGTAGTAATGTCGCTCACTTCAGTCACTGCGTCCACCCAACCGTTCATGATGAGGGCGGGAGAGTGGGTGGTCAGTATAATCTGGATGTTAGGATTAAGGCTTCTGATGAGTGTTATAAGTCTTTGTTGCCACTCTATGTGGAGCGAAATCTCCGGTTCGTCCATAAACAGCGCACAGTGTGCATTGTCCTGTACAAGTACTGTAAGGAGGATGACAAGCATCTGCTTTTCTCCTGACGATAGTTTGTAAGGAGTGAGGATGTCTCCGTCCTGTTCAAAAAGAATTTCATTGCTTTTGCGGTTTATCTTCTTTCCCGTTTCAGCAAAAAGTTCGTCTATAAGGTCTTGGAACTTGGTTTTAGGTTTTGAGATTTCTGCTGCCATCATCTGTTTTTCGGGGTCACCGCTTGTCAGAAGTTCTATGATTCTGTTGCCGATATTTACCTGATAGTCAAGATAGCGTCTTTGCAGCTGATAGAGTTGCCAGTCCAGTTC
>NZ_DXVR01000002.1:39431-71915 GCF_019417265.1 Bacteroides sp. | reverse complement strand
CCGTACGGACATCCTGGTCGCCTATCTTTTTCAGAAGTCCGAAGTCGATAAGCGGACGGTCGAAACTGCGGATAACGTCGAAAGGTATAAAATCTGCATCTTCCGGGCTGAACGTAAACGTCACAATGTCTTTTATTCCGTTTGTCAGCTCTACTTCATTGTTTTCGTTCAGTCTTCTCACTGAACTGTTGAGTATGGAACTTTTTCCTATACCGTTCACTCCACTGAGGATGTTGACATCTTTCCTCAAATCCCATGCAATGTCTTTTCTGCCCCAAAGGCCTTTAATGACAATACGCTTTATGAACTCGGCTTGTTTCTTCATTTGTGTGTCTTTTATCGTTCTTATCCAACAAATTTAGTCATTCTCTTTGAATAAATCAACCATAGTCGGTCAATTTTTCAAATATCTTGTAACTTTGCAGCAATTATAAACTTAAGGTATAAAGAAATGAAAAGTTCTAATTTCAAGGCACATCTGGCGCTTTTGTTTGCTGCCAGCATGTGGGGGCTTATGGCGCCTGTGGGTAAGGCTGCCATGGAAGCAGGTATTTCCGGTCTTGCACTTGCCAATATGCGTATGATTGGTGGTGCGGTGTGTTTCTGGATAACATCATTGTTTGTCAAGAAAGAAGATGTTCCGCCTCGCGACCTTATGCTCCTGTTTTTTGCATCAATGCTTGGTATCGTATGTAATCAGGGATGCTACACTTTCGGTCTGTCGCTTACCTCGCCGGTGGATGCTTCCATCATGACTACTACAATGCCTATTGTGACAATGATACTGGCTGCCGTATTCCTGAAAGAGCCGGTTACACCGCTGAAGGTTGGTGGTATTCTTTTAGGCTCAGTTGGTGCTCTTGCGCTTATTCTCAGCAATACCGGTGGTAGCGAGAAAGAGGGAAATGTGTTGGGCGATGTGCTGTGTGTTACTGCACAGATAAGCTTTGCATGCTATCTTACTATTTTCAAGAAACTAATAGCGCGATATAGCGTATTCACTCTGATGAAATGGATGTTCAGCTATGCTGCAATCTGTTTCATACCGTTCTCTTACAGGGATTTCTCGGAGATGCAGTTCTCTTCATTCTCCATTGATGTATGGATGCAGGTGGGATATGTAATATTGTTCGGAACATATTTCGCATATATTCTGATGCTTGTAGGTCAGAAGACACTTCGTCCTACGGTTGTCAGTATGTATAACTATATGCAGCCGGTAGTAGGTTCAAGTGTGGCTATACTGATGGGTATGTCGTCATTCGGATGGGTAAAGGCTATTGCTGCGGTCTCAATTTTTGCGGGTGTATATCTTGTCACCCAGAGCAAGTCGCGTGCTGATATGCTAAAGGAAGAATCTTTGTCAAAACATTAAGAATCAGTTAATGAAGGAAAAATCGAATATAGTATCTCCGGCGCTTCATCTTCAGCATCATTATGAATTGTTGAAGGCTGAATATGAGTATGAAAAGGAACAGTTCCGTCAGCAGACGGAGGTGATGGGAATAGGGCGCAAGGTGAAGCGCGGAATGTGCTGGTATCCTATATCTGTGGAACGAAGTTACTATAATGCTCTCAATCAGTTTGTGGTTGAGATATTTCGTACAGAGGATAAGGAGATAGAGCATCTTTTTGAATATGGCCGTCCTGTATGTTTCTTTACTCAGGATGCCGGCGGGCGACTGACATATATGAATTTCGTCGCTACGGTGAATTATGTGGACGAGGACCGTATGGTTGTGATACTTCCCGGACCGGATGCCATGATTGCCTTGCAGAGGTATGATGTGCTCGGAGTGCAGCTGTATTTTGATGAGACTTCCTATCGTCTGATGTTTGAGGCGTTGAACCGTGTGATAGGGGCGAAGAACAATCGTCTTGCCGAGTTGCGCGATATCTTCCACGGACAGCAGCCTGTATCGGAATTTTCTTTCAATCCTATCAGATTCCCATGGCTTAACCGCACTCAGGAAGAGGCTGTCAATAAGGTGCTTCATGCCAAGGACGTGGCTATCGTACACGGACCTCCGGGAACGGGAAAGACTACTACTCTTGTGGAGGCTATATACGAAACTCTGCACCGCGAGAACCAGGTGATGGTGTGTGCACAGAGTAATATGGCTGTAGATTGGATAAGCGAAAAGCTTGTAGACAGGGGTGTGAGTGTGTTGAGAATAGGAAATCCTTCGAGGGTGAATGACAAGATGCTGTCGTTTACATACGAAAGAAAATTCGAGTCGCATCCCGATTATTCACAGTTGTGGAGCATAAGAAAGGCCATCCGCGAATTGTATTCAGCAAACCGAAAAGGTGCCGACAGAGAGAATATCAGACTGAAGATTAATTCTCTGAAAGACCGTGCCACTGAGTTGGAGATAAGGATAAACGAATCTTTGTTTGCCGAGGCAAGAGTCATATCCTGTACGTTGGTGAGCAGTGCTAACCGTGTACTTATGGGGCATAAGTTCGGTACATTGTTTATCGATGAGGCAGCCCAGGCATTGGAGGCCGCATGCTGGATTCCTATAGCGAAAGCAGACCGTGTGATACTGGCCGGCGACCATTGTCAGCTTCCTCCTACGGTGAAAAGTCCTGTAGCATTGCGTGGAGGATTGGGACATACGTTGATGCAAAGCATTGTGGCAAACAAACCGCAGGCTGTTTCTCTTCTGAAGGTGCAGTACAGAATGAACAATGAGATAATGCGTTTCTCTTCCGACTGGTTCTATGGCGGAATGTTGCAGTCGGCTCCCGAAGTGAAATATCGCAGTATCCTCGATTTCGATACACCTATAGAATGGGTGAATACAGAAGGTATGGACTGTAATGAGGAGTTTATAGGCGAGAATTATGGCCGTATAAACAAGCAGGAAGCCGAACTCTCTGTAGGTAAACTGAAGGAGTATATAGAGAAAATCGGCCGTGAACGCTTCCTTGACGAGCGTATAGACGTGGGAGTGATTTCTCCTTATAAGGCACAGGTGCAGTATCTACGACAATTGATACGCAAGGATGCATGGTTCAAGCCGTACCGTCAGTATATTACTGTCAATACAGTGGATGGTTTTCAGGGACAGGAGCGCGATGTTATACTTATCAGTCTTGTAAGAGCTAATGAGGAAGGACAGATTGGCTTCCTGAATGATCTTCGACGAATGAATGTTGCTATTACACGAGCAAGGATGAAACTCATTATCTTGGGAGATGTTGCAACACTGACGAAACATCCTTTCTATAAAAAACTTAACGAGTATATAGAGAGTTTGGTTTGATATTTCGCGTAAGTCGTTAATTATTAACTTGATATAATATTTGCAGAACCTAATGATTATAAGTCGAAAACGGAGTTTTCACTTTGTAAATCATTAGGTTTTCCGTATATTTGCGAACTTATTAATCACAACTTAATTTTTATGTTTAACGACTTATTACAATCGTCTTATTTCTCTGTATTCCTGATTGTTGCCCTGGGCTTTATGCTCGGACGCATCAAGATAAAGGGATTATCTCTGGATGTATCAGCCGTGATTTTCATTGCCCTGGCTTTCGGCCATTGGGGAGTTTCAATTCCAAAGGAACTTGGTAACTTCGGGTTAGTGTTGTTTATCTTCACCATCGGTATTCAGGCCGGTCCCGGATTCTTTGATTCTTTCCGTACCAAGGGCAAGACTCTGATTCTTATTACAGTGCTTATCATTGCGTCGGCATGTCTTACGGCCATAGGGCTGAAGTATGCTTTCGGAATAGATACGCCAAGTGTTGTGGGACTCGTGGCAGGAGCCTTGACAAGTACGCCCGGTCTTGCTGTGGCTATTGACAGTACGCAGTCGCCGTTGGCTTCGATAGCATACGGTATTGCATACCCGTTTGGAGTTATTGGTGTGATTCTTTTTGTGAAACTTTTGCCGAAACTTCTTCGTGTAGATTTGGATGAGGAGGCAAAGCACCTTGAAAAAGAGCGCAGGGGACAGTTCCCTGAACTAAGTACGTGTATCTTCCATGTGACAAACGAAACAATTTGTGGAAAAACGCTTGCACAGCTTAATATTCGTGCAATTACCGGAGCCGTGGTTTCTCGTCTTAAGATAGGCGATGAAATCGTGATACCTACCGCATCTGTTATTATAAATAAAGGTGACATAATTCAGGCTGTAGGTAGTGAGGAATCTTTGAATAATCTTGGAATTATGCTTGGCGAACGCGAAGAAGGTGAGTTGCCGTTGATAAATACTCAGGTTATAGAATCACTGCTGCTGACAAAGAAGGATATGATAAACAAGCAGTTGGGCGACCTTAATCTGCAGAAGAACTTCGGATGTACAGTTACCCGTATCCGTAGAAGCGGTATCGACCTTTCACCTTCTCCTGAACTGGCATTGAAATTTGGTGACAAACTGATGGTAGTGGGCGAACAGGACGGTGTACAGGCTGTAGGCCGTCTGTTGGGTAATGACGAGAAACGTCTTTCTGATACGGATTTCTTCCCTATAGCGATGGGTATTGTTCTTGGTGTGTTGTTCGGAAAACTCAATATATCGTTTGGGGATGGTATGTCATTCTCTCCGGGGCTTACCGGTGGAGTATTGATGATGGCTCTTTTCCTGAGTGCTGTAGGAAAGACAGGACCTATCCTTTGGTCAATGTCCGGTCCGGCGAATCAGCTTTTGCGTCAGTTGGGATTGTTGCTGTTCCTTGCGGAAGTCGGTACATCGGCTGGAAAGAATCTTGTTTCCACATTCCAGGAAAGCGGATTCCTGCTCTTTGGAGTTGGTGCTTTGATTACTATTGTTCCTATGCTGGTAGCGGCGATAGTAGGCCGTCTGGTTTTCAAGATAAGTATGCTTGATTTGCTCGGTACTATTACAGGTGGTATGACCAGTACACCAGGTCTGGCTGCGGCTGATTCTATGACAGACAGTAATATTCCGGGAGTAGCCTATGCAACGGTTTATCCTATAGCGATGGTGTTCCTGATATTGTTCATACAGTTTATAGCACTGGTAGTGGTGTAAATAATAGATATACAATAAGGGGCGTTCAGACACAGCTTAAATACTGTTTAAACACTGATTAAGCACTTATTAAACTGAGTCTGAACGCCCTTTTCGTATGGTTTTATGCCTTGAAATCCGTTCCCGCAGGACGCTGGAATATACGCAGATTGAATTCCTGAACCATTGCCATTACGTGTTCGAAAATCTCAGATTGCAGAGCTTCGTAAGGAATCCAGTCCGGAGTGTCGGAAAAGCAATATATCTCTAAAGGCATACCTTCTGATACCGGTTGCATCTGTCGCACCATTATCATAAGGTCTTTGTTCACTTTCGGATGATTGTTCAGATAGTTTAGGATATAGTTCCTGAAGATAGCCAGGTTTACGGTTTTCTCGTTTATGTCAGTTTTCTTGTCTATCAGACCTTTATCTATGAAACTTTGTATCTCTTCCGGTGTACAGAAGTGTACGGTGTTCATATCTATGTTGATAGAGCGTTTTATTCTTCTTCCTCCTGTTTCGCGCATTCCTCTCCAGTTCTGGAATGAATCGCTGACAAGAGCATAAGGCGGAATAGTAGTTATGGTCTTGTCGAAATTCTGTACTTTTACAGTTGTCAGAGATACCTCTATCACATATCCGTCAGCCCCGTATTTTGTCATTGTAATCCAGTCGCCCGGACGCAACATGTCGTTTGCAGACAGCTGGACTCCTGCCACTAATCCCAAAATACTATCCTTGAATATCAACATCAGTACGGCTGCCGATGCACCCAGTCCGGCAAGTATGCTTGTTGGGTCCTGGTCCATCAGGATGCTTATCAGTATTATTATACCGATGGTGATGGTGATGAGTTTAATCATCTGATATATACCTTTCAGCGGCCGGTTTCTCAGTTTCTCATGCTCGCTTGAGATATTGTACAGCGAGTTGAGGAATGTTCCAATCAGCAGAATTGTTACGATATCAAGGTATATGAGGCATACCTTGAGTGTGAAGTCCAACAGTTTTGGCGATTGGTCGAAAGCATACGGCAGGAGCGCATAAAGTATTATAGGAGGTATCATGCGGCTGAATGCCTTCATCATTTCTGTGTTGAACAGATAATCGTCCCATTTGGCTTTTGTTCGTGCCGTTATTTTGTGAATGAGTGGGATTACAATGTGTCTGAACAGCTTTGTACACAGAAAAGTGATAAGGAGTGCTACCAGGAAAAGAGTGATTTGAGTACCCCGGCTTATATCGTTTTTTTCTACTCCGATGTTTTGCAGGATGAGTGCAATTTCATTGTAAATATTCTTGTCCATTGGTATAATATCAGTAAGTTATGTTATAGGGTGAAACTATACTTATATTCTGTTGTCCGCCCCCCACATCATTTTTTCTCTAAGGGTGTTGAAGAACGTATTGTTTTGCCTTTTTACAATCTTGGTGAAATGATTGGCTCTTCTTATTATCAGTCGGGCATCTTCGTGACAGCTTTCGCTTCGTCCGTCGATGGATATCAGGAAGTTGTGGCTGCGGCTTCCCACTTCCAAAGCAATCTCCCAGTCGTCGCGCAGCACTATCGGACGCATGTTCAGACTGTGTGGGGCTACGGCTGTAATGCTCATAGTACCGCTTTGAGGAACCATAATCGGTCCGCCTACACTAAGGGAATAGCCTGTCGAGCCTGTAGGGGTAGCTACTATCAGTCCGTCGGCCTGATAGATATTGAGAAGTTCGTTGTTAACGTAAGCTTTTATGGTTATCATAGATGAGCTGTCCCTTTTCAGAACAGCAATCTCATTCAGGGCATACGGGCTGCCTTTCAGAATATTGTTCTCGCATGTGAGTTTGAGTACACGTCTTTGTTCGGCTATATACATTCCTTGATATATCTCGTCGAAAGTTTCTTCCATCTCATCAGGAGATATGGCTGCCAAAAATCCGAGTCGCCCTGTATTTATACCTAATATGGGAATTTCCTTTTCTCCAACTCTGCTTGCTGCTTTCAGAAATGTTCCGTCGCCGCCTATGCTTAGAGCCATGTCGGCAGTGAAATTGTTTCCGTCGAATATCTCCAGTCCGCTTAAATCGGTTTGTGTATGTATTCTGAGAAACTCATAGAATTCACGGCTGATACATATTGTCGCTTCCTTCTTGCGAAGAATATCCAACAAATGGGTTACGTGGGCAGATTTGTGTTCCTGATATGTGTTTCCGAAAATGGCAAATTTCATCTTCTTTTGCATAAAGTGTAGCTTATTATCAATCTTTTTTGTCCCGTATGTTAGTTAGTTATCGTAAAACCTGCTAAATTTGCATTCTGATATGCAAAGATATAAAATTCATACATTATGACCAAACTAAGCGTGAATATAAACAAGATTGCCACTTTAAGAAATGCGAGAGGTGGCAATAACCCTGATGTAGAGAAGGTTGCCCTGGATTGCGAAGCATTCGGAGCAGATGGTATAACAGTGCATCCTCGTCCTGATGAACGTCATATCAGATACAGTGATGTATATGCACTCCGTCCGCTTCTTAGAACTGAATTCAATATTGAGGGATATCCGTCAGCTGACTTTATCGACCTTGTTCTGAAAGTTAAACCGCATCAGGTGACATTGGTGCCGGATGCGCCGGACCAGATTACTTCCAACTGCGGATGGAACACAAAGGCCAATCTGGATTTCCTTTCAGAACTTATGGACAGGTTTGGAGAAGCCGGTATAAGGACTTCCATATTCGTGGGTACTGATATAGAGATGATAGAATATGCTGCACGTGCCGGGGCTGACAGAGTGGAATTGTACACAGAACCATATGCCTCAGGATATAAAAAGAATCCTGATGAGGCTATTGCTCCTTTCGTAGAGGCAGCAAAAGCTGTGAGAAAACTTGGAATGGGACTTAATGCCGGGCATGACTTGAGCCTTGAGAATCTGGGATTTTTCCATCGTAATATCCCATGGCTTGATGAAGTATCTATAGGACACGCTCTGATATGCGATGCTCTTTATTTGGGATTAAAGAAAACTATTGAAGAATATAAAAATTGCCTTTTATAAATCGCTAACAGATTGACTCGAAAAAATCAAAATCACTAATTATGATAACAATGACTTTAATGGCAGTGGCTCAGATGGCTGCCGACACGATGTCCGGAGCTAATCCGGTGCTTACTCCGGTTGTGCAGGGCGAACCGCAAATGAATCTTTGGGATATGGCTTGCAAGGGTGGATGGATTATGATTGTACTGGCTGTCATGTCGGTTATAGCATTTTACATCTTCTTCGAACGTGCTTTCACTATACGACGTGCAGCAAAGGAAGACCCTTTGTTCATGGACAGAATACGCGATTATATCAGAAGCGGGGAAGTTAAATCTGCCATCAATTATTGCCGTATAGCAAATACTCCGGCTGCAAGAATGATTGAAAAGGGTATTACACGTATGGGACATCCTGTGGCTGACGTTCAGGCTGCCATAGAAAATACGGGAAACATTGAGGTGGCGAAATTGGAGAACGGCTTGTCTATCATGGCTACCATATCAAGCGGGGCTCCTATGCTTGGGTTCCTTGGTACTGTGACCGGTATGGTTCAGGCTTTCTGGAACATGGCGAATGCGGGCAACAATATCGATATCACACTGTTATCAAGTGGTATTTACGAAGCTATGATAACTACTGTAGGAGGACTTTTAGTGGGTATCATTACGATGTTTGCCTATAACCATCTGGTATATAGAATAGACAAGGTGGTAAGCCAGATGGAAGCACGCACAATGGCTTTTATGGATTTGTTGAACGAACCTAACGAAAAATAATATCATGGCACTGAAGAGAAGACAGAAGATATCACCGGGATTCAGTATGTCGTCCATGACCGACCTGATATTCCTGCTATTGATATTTTTTATGATTACTTCTACCATGGTTTCGCCTAATGCCATTAAGGTGTTACTCCCACAAGGGTCGCAGCAGACATCGGCTAAACCTATGGCAAGGATTATCATAGATAAGAACTTGAATTATTACGGGGCTTTCGGCAATGAAGACGAGATGCCGCTGTTTATAGACGAGGTTACTTCCTTTCTGCAGGACTGTGCCTCGAAGGAACCTGAAATGTATGTAGCCTTGTATGCAGACGAATCTGTTCCTTACAGGGAAATAGTACGCATACTTAATATTGCAAACGAGAATCATTTTAAAATGGTGTTGGCCACAAGAAGACCTGATAAGAAATGAAAAAAAGCAAAATAACAGGAATTGCAGGAACGCTGATAGTGCATGTGATTGTCATTGCGTTGCTTTTCTGGCTTGGAATGGATATACCTGAAAAGCAGGAAGAAGGAGGTGTGCCTGTTATGATGGGTAATGCCGAGCTTGCTCAAGGTAGCTCCGACCCGTATATGATGACCGAGGTGGATGTTGCTCCTCAGCCGGAATATTCCGGGCCGGAGATAACGACTCCACAACCGGAGTCGGAGCAGCAAATGATAACTCAGCAGGATGAACCGTTGCTTCAAGTGAAGGAGGAGAAGCCTAAACCGGATAAAAAGGTTGAAAAACCTGTGGAGAAAGTTCCTGAGAAGAAGCCTGACACAAAGGTGGAAAAGCCCAAAGTAGAGAAAACCGAAGCCGAGAAGCGTGCTGAAGCTGAAAAAGCAGCAGCCGAGGCAGCTGCAAACAAGATAGCCGGAGCCTTTGGCAAAGGTGCTCAGATGGGTAATAAAGGTTCTGCCACATCAGGACAGGGTGTGCAGGGAAAATCGGATGGCAACAGCACTACGGGAGGTATGGCCGACGGAGCATTCGACCTGAACGGACGTAGCCTCGGAGAGGGTGGCCTGCCTGTACCTGTATATAATGTGCAGGAAGAAGGTCGTGTCGTGGTTACCATAGTTGTAAATCCGGCCGGAAAGGTGATAAGTACAAGTATCAACAAGCGTACCAATACTGTAAATCCGGTACTCCGAAAGGCTGCTGAAGATGCTGCCCGCAAGGCACGTTTCAATACTGTTGACGGAGTGGATAATCAGAGTGGAACGATAACTTATCATTTCAGACTTAGATAACTAAATAATTAATAATGAAGAATTAATAATTAAGAATGAAAAGAAGTGTGTTAGCCCATTTTTAATTCTTAATTATTAACTTTTAATTGAATAATATTATGAAACCAGTAATTTTTCTTGCTGAAGGGTTTGAAGAATCTGAAGCTTTGTTGCCATTGGATATTTTGCGCCGTGGCGGTATTGATGCTATTACAGTGTCTGTAACATCAGATAAGATTGTGAAAAGTTCTCATGGAGTACAGATAGTGGCAGATGCTGCAATGGAGGAAATAACTGCTGCTGACGTACAGATGATTATATTGCCGGGCGGACTGCCGGGAGCTACTAATCTGGATGCCTGCGCCGCACTTGACAAGATGATTATGGACTTCGCTGCTCAGGGCAAGCCTATGGCTGCAATCTGTGCTGCTCCTATGGTGTACGGCAAACGCGGACTGTTGAAAGGAAAGAAGGCTACATGCTATCCCGGATTTGACAAGTACCTTGATGGAGCCGAATATACAGGAAATCTGGTAGAAAAAGTAGACAACTTCATCTTGGGAAAAGGTCCTGCTGCGGCTACCGAGTTCGGTTTTGCTATCCTTGAAAAGTTGGCAGGACGCGAAAAGGCAGATGAGGTAAGAAAAGGAATGCTCTATATCTGATGAAGCAATATGTCATAATAGTGGCAGGAGGAAAAGGGCTGCGCATGGGAGGCAATCTGCCCAAGCAGTTTGTTCCTCTTGCCGGTAAACCGGTTCTGATGCGTACATTGGAGAACTTCTTCCTCTGTTCTCCGGAAATAAATATAATATTGGTACTTCCTCATGACCATCAGGAATATTGGAAGAATCTGTGTGAGGAGTATGATTTATCTGTTCCGCATCGTATTGCAGATGGTGGAGAAACACGTTTTCATTCGGTTAAGAATGGTCTTGCCCTGGTAGAAGGTGATAGTGCTGTAGTAGCCGTTCACGACGGGGTGCGTCCTTTCGTTTCGCACGATGTGATTTCCAAATGTTTTGCCTGTGCTGAACAGGGAAAGGCAGTCGTTCCAGTAACCGACGTGGTGGAAACACTAAGGAAAGTCGGACAGAATGGAGTCAGTATCACCGTACCGAGAAGCAGCTACCGACTGGTGCAGACTCCTCAGGTATTTCCGGCCGGAATGCTAAAGGATGCTTATTCATGTGAATATCGTGCTGATTTTACGGACGATGCATCTGTAGTAGAGGCTAAGGGATATACCGTGGAATTAGTGGAAGGCAACAGAGAGAACATTAAACTCACCACTCCTTTTGACATGATTGTGGCGAAAGGATTATGTAATGCTGATTTATAGGATATCCCTATGTAATAACAAACGTTCACAACAAACATTTGTCTCCATCCATATCTATACGCGACATAAAGTATCTACCCGGCGTAGGACCGCACAGAGCCGAAATACTTGAGAAGGAATTGGGAATACGTTCCTTCAAGGACTTGCTGTATCATTTCCCTTATAAGTACGTCGACCGTAGCCGCATATATAGAGTGAGGGAGATAGACAGTTCAATGCCGTACATTCAGCTTAAAGGTCAGATACTTAGCTTTGAAACATTCGGCGAGGGAAGGCAGCGCAGGCTTGTTGCCCATTTCAGCGACGGAACGGGCGTTGCAGACCTTGTCTGGTTTCAGGGATTGAAGTTTGTTACGGGTAAGTACAAATGCCATGAAGAGTATATCGTGTTCGGCCGTCCAACGGTTTTTGGAGGACGTGTGAACATTGCCCATCCTGATATAGACCCAGTCGATGGAGTAACGCTTTCGTCCATGGGGCTTAGGCCGTACTACAATACTACGGAGAAGATGAAGCGGATGAACATCTCATCCAGTGCGATAGAGAAACTTGTAACAAATCTGTTTGCAGCCATTGGTGAAGACACTCCGGAAGAAACGCTCAGTCAGGCGATTATTTCAGCCCACGGTCTGATGCCTCTTATGGAAGCATTACGGAATGTTCATTTCCCAAAGAATCCGGAACTTCTGCGTAAAGCACAGTACAGGTTGAAGTTCGAGGAACTGTTTTATATCCAACTTAACATTCTTCGCTTCTCGCGAGAACGTAGAAACCGTTTTGGAGGAATCGTATTTTCCAAAGTCGGTGAGTATTTCAATACTTTCTATTCCGAATTCCTGCCTTTCAGTCTTACCGGTGCACAGAAACGTGTAGTGCGCGAGATGCGTCGTGATATGGGAAGCGGACGACAGATGAACCGTCTTTTGCAGGGCGATGTAGGAAGCGGTAAGACTCTTGTAGCTTTACTGGCCATGCTTATAGCCCTGGACAACGGATGTCAGGCATGCATGATGGCTCCAACAGAAATCCTTGCGGCTCAGCATTATGAAACACTGACACGTTTTCTTGACGGCATGGATGTGCGTGTGGAACTGCTGACAGGCTCTGTGAAAGGGAAGAAGAGGGAGACAATACTCAAAGACTTGCTCAGCGGCGATGTTCATATTCTTATAGGCACTCATGCGGTAATAGAGGATACGGTGGAATTTGCGTCTTTGGGACTTGTCATTATTGACGAGCAGCATCGTTTCGGGGTAGAGCAGAGGGCAAGGCTTTGGGCAAAGAACAAGATACTTCCGCACGTATTGGTTATGACGGCCACTCCTATACCACGAACACTTGCCATGACACTCTATGGCGACCTTGACGTTTCCGTCATAGACGAGCTGCCTCCCGGAAGAAAGCCTGTGACTACCGTACACAGATATGATAGTATGCGTGCGTCAATGTATGAGTTCGTGCGCAATCAGATTAGGATGGGGCGACAGGCCTATATTGTCTATCCGTTGATACAGGAAAGTGAGAAGATGGACATCAAGAACCTTGAGGACGGATATGCTACGATTTGTGAAGTCTTTCCGGAATATAAGGTAAGCAAGGTTCACGGCAAAATGAAACCTGCGGAGAAGGATGAGGAAATGCGACGCTTCGCCCAGTGTGAAACACAGATACTGGTTGCTACCACGGTGATTGAGGTAGGAGTTAATGTGCCGAATGCTTCGGTAATGGTAATTGAAAATGCCGAACGTTTCGGGCTGTCGCAGTTGCATCAGCTTCGCGGTAGGGTTGGTAGAGGTGCCGATCAGTCGTATTGTATTCTTATGACTGGCTATAAACTCTCGGAGGACACAAGGAAGCGAATCCAGATAATGGTTGATACAAATGATGGCTTTGAGATAGCCGAGGCTGACCTCAAACTTCGTGGCCCGGGTGATATAGAAGGTACACAGCAGAGTGGTGTGGCTTTCGATTTGAAGATTGCAAATCTGGCTCGCGACGGACAACTCCTGCAGTATGTGCGAGAGATAGCTGAAAAGATAATAGATGAAGACCCTACAGCATCAAAACCTGAAAATGCTGTGATATGGAAGCAATTAGCAGAAATCAGAAAGAAGAATGTAGACTGGTCTGCTATTTCCTGATAATGAAAGGACTTATTGTGAAGTGCGTTGTTGAACGGTGAATGAACGTGTTGTGAACAGCGAATGAACATAGCTATCACTATTTAAATATATAATTAAGGCTGTCCCAAATCTTATATTGAGACAGCCTTTTATCTATGTATTAGTCTTGTAATCGACTGTTTATACAGACTTATTTGTTTTCTGCCAATTCCATCAGTTTGTCTACAGCTGCATTAAGGCCGTCAGGGTTCTTACCGCCTGCAGTAGCGAAGTGAGGCTGGCCTCCACCGCCACCCTGAATCATTTTGGCAGCTTCGCGTACCATAGCTCCTGCATTCATACCTGCTTTTACAAGATCTTCGCCGAGCATTACTGTAAGCATTGGCTTACCTTCGTATGCGCTACCTATTGCAACAAACAGATTGCTTCCCATTTCACCTTTAAGCTGGAATGCAAGGTTCTTCACTGTTTCTGCCGGTAATGGAAGAACTGCACTTACAATTTTCATGCCGTTCACTTCCTTAGCGTTTTCTATCAGTTTAGCCTTAACGGTAGCTTCCTTTTCTTTCATGAACTCTTCTACCTGTTTCTTCAGACCTGAGTTTTCTTCGATATATTTGTTTATCGCAACTTTCAAGTCAGGAGCGTTGTTGAAGAGTACCTTCAAGTCAGCCAAGGTATCCTGGATAGTGTCAAGCATTTCTTCCACCTTAGCACCTGTTACAGCTTCGATACGACGTACACCGGCAGCTACAGAACTTTCAGAAATGATTTTCACCATACCAATCTTACCTGTAGCAGATACATGAGTACCACCACAGAATTCTATTGATGAGCCGAACTGAACTACGCGGACTTCGTCGCCGTATTTCTCGCCGAACAGAGCGATAGCGCCAAGTTCCTTAGCTTTTTCGATAGGCAGATTGCGATATTCAGTCAGAGGAACATTCGCACGTATCTTGACATTAACCAAATGTTCTACCTCACGAATCTGTTCAGGGGTAACCTTCTGGAAGTGTGAGAAGTCGAAACGCAAAGAGTCAGGAGTTACGAGCGAACCTTTCTGTTCTACGTGTGTACCGAGAACCTCGCGCAAAGCTTCGTCAAGCAAGTGTGTACATGAGTGGTTTGCAGCGCATGCGTCGCGTTTGTCTGTATCCACACAAGCCATCATAGGAGCTTCAGGATGTTCAGGCAGTTTCTTTGCGATATGTATAGGAAGATTGTTCTCCTTCTTAGTGTCAATAATCTCTATAGTTTCGAATTCGCTTACCAATACACCTGTGTCGCCTACCTGACCACCGCTTTCAGCATAGAAAGGAGTGTCGCTCAGTACTATCTGATACAGAATCTGGTTTTTCTGTTTTACCTGACGGTAGCGTAGGATAGAAGTCTCATACTCAGTATAGTCATATCCTACGAATGTAGTCTCACCTTCTTTCAGTGTAACCCAGTCGCCTGTTTCTACAGCAGCAGCGTTACGCGCACGTGCTTTCTGTTTCTCCATCTCAGCTTCGAAGCCTTTCACATCGGCTGTAAGTCCGTTTTCGCGGAGGATAAGTTCAGTAAGGTCGAATGGGAATCCGAATGTATCATACAGAGTAAATGCATCTACACCGCTGATTTCAGTCTTTCCGGCAGCTTTGGTTTCGTTCATAGTCTTGTCAAGCAGGCGGATACCTGTTTCAAGAGTACGCAGGAATGATTCTTCCTCTTCCTTGATAACCTTTTCTATCAGGTTCTGCTGAGCTTTCAGTTCAGGATAAGCACCACCCATATTTTCTACCAATACAGGAACAAGGCGATACATAAATGCCTGCTTCTGTCCGAGGAATGTGTATGCATAGCGCACAGCACGACGCAAGATACGGCGGATAACGTAACCTGCTTTAGCGTTGGATGGCAACTGGCCGTCAGTTATAGAGAAAGCGATTGTTCTTATGTGGTCAGCTATAACGCGCATAGCTACGTCTGTCTTTTCTTCTTTTCCGTAAACTACACCTGCCATGTCGCCTATTACTTTGATGATTGGCTGGAATACGTCAGTGTCATAGTTTGAACGTTTTCCCTGCATAGCCATACAAAGACGTTCGAATCCCATACCGGTGTCGATAACCTTTGCCGGCAGAGGTTCAAGGCTGCCGTCAGCCTTACGGTTGTACTGCATGAACACAAGGTTCCAGATTTCAATCACCTGAGGATGGTCATGGTTTACAAGTTCGCGTCCTGGTACAGCTGCACGTTCTTCGTCTGTACGGAGGTCGATATGGATTTCAGAGCAAGGTCCGCATGGTCCTGTATCACCCATTTCCCAGAAGTTGTCATGCTTATTACCGTTTATGATATGATCTTCCGGCATATACTGTGCCCAATAACCTGCAGCTTCGTTGTCGCGTTCAAGTCCTTCTTCAGGGCTTCCTTCGAACACTGTTGCATAAAGGTTTTTAGGGTCAATCTTAAGAACGTCTACCAGGAATTCCCATGCCCATGAGATAGCTTCTTTCTTGAAATAATCGCCGAAAGACCAGTTACCGAGCATTTCGAACATTGTGTGATGGTATGTGTCATGTCCAACCTCTTCAAGGTCATTGTGCTTTCCGCTCACACGAAGACATTTCTGTGAGTCTGTTACACGTTTATATTTTGCCGGATGATTTCCCAGGATAATATCCTTAAACTGGTTCATACCTGCATTGGTGAACATCAGCGTAGGGTCATCTTTTATCACCATTGGTGCCGAAGGTACAATCTGATGTCCTTTCGACTCGAAGAATTTAACGAACGAGTCGCGGATTTCATTTGCTGTCAACATATTTATATTCTATGATGGTTAATATTCTGAAAATTGATTTGCAAAGATAACTTGTTTTATTATTTTTGTCGTTAAAATTGGTGCAAAATATTGATATCTTGTATCTTATTTTTTCATAAAACGAATAATAATGCGTAAAGTTTATTACATATATAATCCTAAGACCAGAACTTACGACCGTATTTACCCTACTTTGCGTCAGAGAATAATGAGTTATTTGAGGCGTTTGTTTGTCGGAATGGGGTTGGGTGCCGGAAGCTTCCTTGTTCTCTTCATTATCTTCGGTTCACCGTCCGAAAGAGGACTTCGTACCGAGAACTCTCAATTGCAGGCACAGTATCACATTCTGTCTACCCGCCTGGATGAAGCATTGAATGTTATGAAGCAGATTCAGCAGCGCGATGATAATCTGTACAGAGTCATTATGCAGGCAGACCCGGTGAACGACAGATTGCGACTTGCCAGTTACGGCAATACCAACCGTTATGGCGAACTCATGGATATGGCAAACTCACGACTGGTGGTCAATACTTCCAAGAAGATGGATTTGCTTGCCCGACAGTTGTACATCCAGTCCGAGTCATTCGATGAGGTTGTTGAGATGTGTAAGAAGCATGATGAAATGATTGAATGTATTCCTGCCATTCAGCCTGTGTCAAACAAGGATTTGAAGCGTACTGCTTCAGGTTACGGAACTCGAATAGACCCAATATACAAGACTGTCAAGTTTCATGAAGGGATGGACTTTTCGGCTAATGTGGGAACTCCTGTATATGTAACAGGTAATGGAAGGGTTATAAAAGCCGGATGGGAGGGCCTTTACGGAAACTGTATTAACGTAGACCATGGTTTCGGATATGTCACAAAGTATGCACATTTAAGTAAGATAAAGGTTAGACCAGGCCAGAACGTAGTAAGAGGTGAGATAATCGGTGAGGTCGGCAGTACCGGAAAAAGTACCGGACCGCATCTGCATTACGAAGTCCATGTAAAGGGAAAGGTGGTAAATCCTGTAAACTACTATTTCATGGATTTGAATGCCGAAGATTATGACAAGATGGTTGAGATAGCTTCCAATCATGGTAAGGTTTATGATTGATATTAAAGATTTATTCTATGGGTTTACGTTCAGATAAAGAGTTGAAGATATATTATTCCATAAGTGAGGTCGCACAGATGTTTGGTGTGAACGAATCTTTATTGAGATACTGGGAAAAGGAGTTTCCGTTCATCTCGCCGAAGAAAACCGGAGGGAATGTGCGTCAGTACAGAAAGGAGGATATAGACAATATCAGACTCGTATATCATCTTGTGAAGGAAAAAGGTCTGACACTGGCCGGAGCCAAGCAAAGACTGAAGCAGGAGAGGGAGCTTGAAGCCAAGAATGTAGATATCATAGAACGTCTGAAGGAGATAAAAGAAGAGCTCCTCAGTATTCGTAAGGAGCTCGATTATATGACTTAATCCGTTGTATCGTCGTCGAAGTTTTCAATTCTTGTGACTATTTTCACATTCTCTATTTTCTTGAGATTCTCACAAATGGTATTGACATCGTCCACGTCATGCACGTAGAGCTGTATTCTTCCCACGAAAATACCATCATTCGATTCAATATGCAGCTTGTGAATGTTTACGTTAAGCTGTTGTGAGATAACTTCGGTAACCTTGTTCAGGATTCCTATTCCGTCAATACCTTTCACGAAAACATTGACCGGGAAATACAGAGCCTTTCCGGTTTCCCATTGTACGGCTAAAAGCCTGTTGCCGAAACTTGACTTCAGTTGTGCTGCAATAGGGCAGTGAAGCTTGTGTATGATAATCCTGTTGTTGTCGTCTATATAGCCTAATACATCATCTCCCGGAATCGGTTTACAGCAATCTGCAATTATGTAATTCTTCTGTATAGTGTCCGGAGTAAGTTTTACTATCTTTTTCTTGTCTATATTGATAGCCGGTACGGTTTCTTTCTCCTGTTTCTGAGTCTTGCTCTTGCTGTTGCCTCCAAGACCGAATGGAATGAATTTCTTCCATCCGTTAGCGGTACTTTTCTCTTTAAATCCCTCGATATCGCTATCGCCAAGTTTGATGACTTTCTGTCCAATCTGCAGCATTAGTTCGTCTGGCGATTTTACTTTATGCAGTTTGCACAGTTTGGAAATGTTTTCATCGTTAACTTCAATTTTGGCATTTTTGAGGAACTCGTTGAGCATATCTTCTCCGAGTTGCTGAGTTTCCTTGCGCTCTCTTCTCAGGATAGCCTGTATCTTAGCCTTGGCCTTTGCGGTAGTTGCAAAGTTAACCCAGTCAGGCTGCACTTTCTGTGATTTTGATGTAAGTATTTCCACTTGGTCACCGCTTTGCAGCTTGTGGCTCAGAGGTACTAATTTATGGTTAACCTTTGCACCGATACAGTGGCTTCCAAGGAATGTGTGTATCGAGAAAGCAAAATCCAGTGCCGTACAGTTTTGCGGCATGGTCTTGATTTCACCTTTAGGGGTAAATACGAATATTTCCGAAGCAAAAAGGTTAAGCTTAATCGTGTCGAGGAAATCGAGAGCATCCGGCTGCGGGTCATCCAGAATTTCCTTTATGGTGTGCAGCCATTTGCCGAGCTCACCTTCATCCTCACTTATTCCTCCTTCCTTATACTTCCAGTGTGCAGCAAATCCCTGTTCGGCTATTTCGTCCATTCTTTCGCTTCTTATCTGCACTTCAATCCATCTTCCCAGGTTACTCATAAGTGTGACATGCAGTGCCTGATATCCGTTTGCCTTAGGATGGCTCACCCAGTCCCTGAGTCTGTCAGGATGAGGTTTGTATATGCTTGAAATGGAAACATATATATTAAAACAGTCGATAGCTTCCTTATCCGGGCTTTCCGGTTCGAATATTATTCTTACAGCCAGGATATCATAAATTTCTTCGAAGGTGATATGCTTTGTCTGCATTTTATTCCAGATGGAATAAGGGGACTTCACTCTGGCCTGTATCCTGTATTTCAGTCCCATGTTGTTGAGCTGTTCTTTTATCGGGGCTGTGAAATCTGCGAACAGACTGTCGCGTTCAGCCTGAGTGGCTTCCAGTTTCTTTTGAATCTGGTTATATGCATCCGGATGTTCGTACTTGAAGCTTAAGTCTTCAAGTTCTGTCTTTATCTTGTTCAGACCAAGTCTGTTTGCCAGCGGGGCATAAATATATAATGTTTCTCCGGCTATCTTATATTGTTTGCTTGGCAGCATTGACCCAAGAGTACGCATATTATGCAGACGGTCGGATATTTTTATAAGAATTACCCTGATATCGTCGTTCATTGTAAGGAGCAGCTTCTTGAAGTTTTCTGCCTGTGCCGATGCTCTGTCACCGAAGATACCTCCTGATATTTTTGTCAGTCCGTCTACAATCAGTGCTATCTTTTCTCCGAAAAGATTCTGTATGTCTTCTACGGTATAGTCCGTATCTTCTACCACATCGTGCAGAAGTGCGGCACATATTGATGTGGAGCCTAAGCCTATTTCGCAGCACGCTATTCTTGCCACGGCTATAGGATGCAGTATGTATGGTTCGCCGGAACGTCTTCTCACACCCTTGTGTGCCTGTTTGGCGAAATTAAATGCTTTAGTTATTATTTCTACTTTCTTACGATGCCTACTTTCAAGGTATCTGTCAAGCAGTTCTTGGAAAGCTTCATTGATTATTTTCTCGTCAACTTGTTCTTGGGTTAGTTTCTCATCCGTCATATGCATATTCCTCCAAAAATAACATAAGTGCAAAAATATGAAATAATCAAAAAAAAGCAGTATTTCTGTGGTAATTAATTGAAATACTTGCTTTTTTATTTTGTTATTTTGGTTTATCTTATTCTGATAGTCTTTCCGGCACGTATGTTGCTGCCTTTAATACCGTTCAGTCTTCTTATCTGGCTAATGCTTACTCCATATTTTGCTGCTATACCTCCCAATGTTTCTCCGTTTCGTATCTTGTGATATACTTCGGCAGTTTTAGGAGTGGTTACTTTTACAGTTGTTCTTCTGTTCTGATAAACCTGTGGCTTGTAGTTGTATATGCTGTCTTCATGCTCAAGGAAGCAGCTCACCATATTGTTAGGCAGTCTTAATGCATAAGTTTTCTGATTGCCGGGAATTATGCCTTTTCTGAATTCCGGATTAAGTGCGCGCAGCTGTTCTATGTCAATCTTGCACACCTCGGCTATCTGGTTAAGATTCAGGCTCTTATTTATATGTATTGTGTCAGTGCCTTCAGGCATCTGCATTGCCATAGGTCTGATGTTATGTTCACAATAATAATTCATTATGTAGTTTGCCGCAACAAATGCAGGAACATATCCTCTTGTCTCTTTTGGCAGGAAGTTGTAAATCGACCAGAAGTCAGTTGCTCCTCCGGCACGTCTTATGGCCTTGTTTATGTTCCCAGGTCCGCAATTGTATGCAGCCAATACCAAATTCCAGTCGTGGTATATTTCATACAGGTCTTTCAGATACCTTGCTGCAGCGTAAGTCGATTTTATAGGGTCCCTTCTTTCATCGATGAGAGTACTAACTTCCAGACCATATATCTTTCCTGTGTTAAGCATGAACTGCCAAAGCCCGGTGGCACCTTGTCGTGACACGGCATTAGGGTTCAGAGCCGATTCTATGACAGGCAGATATTTGAGTTCGAGCGGCAGATTATATATTTCGAGTGCTTCCTCGAAGATAGGCATATACAGATTGTTTGCGCTGAGCATGAATGCCACAGTTTCGTGCAGTCTTCCTGTATATTGGTCTATGAATTTTCTTATAATCTCGTTATACGGCATTTCTATTACAGCCGGGATTCTCTGAAGTCTGTCTATATATACAGAATCGCTTATATTAGGATTTGAAATACCTGACTCGCAGTTTATCGGTGTTATGTAATTCTTTGATATCCAGTCCAGGTAAAGACTGTCTGTAGTCGACAGCATTCCCTGAGGCAGTTCTATTTCCTCGTTTTCTCCCAAATCATTCTTTACGGTTATGGTTTCCGTTTTCTCTTGTGCATATAGTGTGGAGAATCCCAATGATAACAGGCAAATGATAATCTTCTTCATAATTTAAAATTTTATATTGCATTGTAGTCCGACTCCCTGAGGACGATTGCGGAACGCATCGTTGAATAATGTCGGTTCAAGTTTTAAGCTCAAATCTCTCGATATATCAAAATCAGACAGTTCGGCATCTACATAAGCATCAATAACTGAAAGCAGGTAAACACCAATGAAGGCAAAGATACTGAGGTCTCTCTGTCTTCTGTATATGTCTTTTGCATTCTTGAAAGTTTCCTGATAGTATTTCAGATTGCTTTCTATGTCAACATACGACGGTATGAAATTCTTGTAACTGTCATTGTTAGGGTTGTCGCTCATTATGTCCTGATAGGCCTGAGAGTAGTCGTTGTACATTTTAGTGTTCCACGTCAAGGCATAAGCACAGCCTACAAATCCTCCATATATTATCGGAAGTTTCCAGTATTTTTTATTGTAAATCTGTCCGGCTCCAGGCAGTACCATTGCCATCCATAATGACTTGTTTGAATCCGGAATCCATCGTTTGGATGGTGTCTGCGGTGCGTTCATTACGGAGTCCGATTTTGAAGACAGCATAGCCGTGTCTACCGGTGCTTCCAGTTTCATCAGCTTGTCATCGATTTCCTTTTCAAGATATCTGATTCCGATACTGTCCTCAGGCGTCCGGCTTATGATAGTGTCGTTTCCCACTATTGTGTCATTAAGCATTATTGTCGCGCTCTTGGCCACACAGACTGCTTGTATCCCGTTTGCTGTGAATAGCAACATCGAGATACAACATATAATGAAACTGCTATATATGTGGAATTTCGGTTTCAAAACTAATTTCTTTATTCAGTTGGTTTTAATGAATCCAGTATTTCCATTATTCTTTCCAGGTCAGCTTCGTCCTTGAATGGAATACTGATTTTGCCTTTTCCCTTTGCACTGCATGAGAGCTGAACTTTTGTTCCGAAGAAGCTTGACAGATGGTTCTGCAGCACACCGAAAGTTTCCGGAAGCTTGCTTTGTGCAGCCGGCTTTTCCTGTTTTTCGGAGTTTAGGGCCTTTACAATCTCTTCCACCTTTCTCACTGAATACCCGTTGGCTATTATTTCATTGAATATTTTCAGCTGTGTCTGAGGGTTTTCCACAGAGAGTAATGCTCTGGCGTGCCCCATGTCTATTACCTTGTTTTTCAAGGCCATCTGTATTGTTGCAGGCAGTTTCAGCAGTCGGAGGTAGTTGGCTACGGTTGTTCTGTTCTTGCCCACACGCTCGCTCAGTCTTTCCTGAGTCAGTTCGTATTGTTCTATCAGGTGCTGATATGCAAGGGCTATTTCCAGCGAGTTCAGGTCTTCTCTCTGTATATTCTCTATCAGAGCCATCTCCATCACATTCTCGTCGTCGGCAGTCTTTATGTATGCAGGTATTGTTTTCAGTCCTGCAAGTGCCGAAGCCTTGAATCTTCTTTCTCCTGCTATAATCTGATATGAGTCATCATTGATTTTTCTTAGGGTGATAGGTTGGATGATACCTACTTCAGCAATCGAATCTGCCAGTTCCTGCAAGGCAACCGGGTCAAACTCACGTCGTGGCTGGTTAGGATTGGCAGAAATTTTGCTCAACTCTATTTCGCCGATATTTGATGAGCCTGAAGTCTTCACTTCCTCGTTGGATATCAGCGCATCCAAACCTCTTCCCAAAGCAAATTTTTTCTGTACTGCCATATTCCTATTTCGTATTTTTCGTTATTATTTCGTTGGCCAGAGCCAAGTGGTTTTTTGCACCGGTCGATTCAGCATCGTATAATATTGCCGGTATTCCGTGGCTTGGTGCTTCGCTCAGTTTTACATTTCGCTGTATGATAGTCTTGAACACCAGTTCCTGAAAATGTCTTTTCACGTCGTCGTATATCTGGTTTGCCAGACGCAATCTTGAATCGTACATTGTCAGAAGGAATCCTTCAATTTCCAGTGCCGGATTAAGTTTCGTTTTAATTATCTTAATGGTGTTGAGCAGTTTGCTGATTCCTTCGAGTGCAAAGTATTCGCATTGCACCGGAATAATAACAGAATCGGCAGCTGTCAGTGCGTTGATTGTTATCAGCCCTAATGATGGTGAACAGTCTATAAGTATATAGTCATATTCATTCTTCATGGGTTCCAGGGCCTTTTTCATAATCTTCTCTCTGTTGTCCAGATTAAGCATTTCTATTTCTGCTCCCACCAAGTCAATGTGCGATGGTATAATGTCTAATCTGTCAATATCGGTCGTGTAAATGGCCTCTCTGATGTCTGTCTGGTTAATAAGACATTCGTAGATAGAGCAGTCTATTTCATTTACGTTTACTCCCAAACCGGAAGAAGCATTAGCCTGTGGGTCTGCGTCTATAACTAATACCTTCTTTTCCAGAGTGGCCAGTGATGCAGCCAGGTTTATTGTTGTGGTTGTTTTTCCCACACCGCCTTTCTGATTGGCCAAAGCAATTATTTTTCCCATATTAATCAGTTTTATACTGGTGCGAAATAACTAATAATTAGTGATACCGCATATTAAAAAACTGTTACTTTTACAGAAAGTGTTGATAACTCACCGCTTTTGTTAATAACTAAATCGGGGCAAATATACTGAAAACCACATAAAAAAACGAATAGATACTGTGAAGATTAATATTTGAAAACGTATTGTCACATAGTTTTTTTGTTCTGTATTCCGAAAGGTTGTAACTTTACGTCGTTTTAAGTCGAATCTTAATAAACATAGTTGAAATATGGCAAACTGCAAACCTCTTATACTGCTGTCGAACGATGACGGCTATCAGGCAAAAGGAATCAATGAGTTGATAAAGGCGCTACGCGATGAGGCTGAACTCGTGGTAGTGGCTCCGGACGATCCGCGTTCAGGTGCGTCGGGTGCCATCACTTCCTCCACTCCTATATGTTATGAAAAGGTGAAGGAAGAGCCCGGGCTTGTGGTGTACAAGTGTAACGGCACGCCGGTGGATTGTACCAAACTGGCGCTGCACACCATTGTAGAACGTACTCCGGACTTGATTATAGGAGGCATAAACCATGGAGATAATTCGTCTGTGAATGTACATTACTCCGGAACAATGGGGATAGTGATAGAAGGAGCTCTGAAGGGTATTCCTTCTATCGGATTCTCTCTATGCAATCATGACCCGGATGCGGACTTCTCGTCTACTCTGCCATATGTAAGGCAAATTGTGAAAGCCACATTGGCAAACGGGCTCCCGTATGGCACATGTCTTAATGTCAATTTCCCCGATACAGATAGTCTGAAGGGAATCAGGGTATGCCGCCAGACAGACGGAGTGTGGATAAATGAGTTTGCAGAATGCAGCCATCCGCACGATAAAAAGTATTTCTGGCTTACAGGCTCTTATAAAAATTATGAACCGAATATCGAAGGAACAGACCATTGGGCACTTGACAACGGCTATGTGGCAATAACTCCTACACAGGTGGATGTCACGGCATATGCCCTGATGGAGAAAATGAAGTCATGGAACTGGGAATAAATAACTAACTTAAAAACTCACAATGAAGTATTATCTGATAGTAGGAGAGGCCTCAGGCGATTTACATGCGTCGAATCTTATGCGTTCGCTGAAGATGCATGATGAGAATGCCGAATTCCGTTTCTTCGGAGGCGACCTGATGCAGGCAGTAGGAGGAACATTAGTCAAGCATTACAAGGATATGGCATATATGGGTTTCATCCCTGTGCTGCTGCATCTGCGTACCATCTTCCGCAATATGGACCTGTGCAAATCGGATATCGTGGAATGGAAACCGGATGTGCTGATTCTGATAGACTATCCGGGATTCAATCTGAAGATAGCCAAGTATATCAAGCAGCATACTGATATACCTGTGTATTATTATATATCGCCAAAGATATGGGCCTGGAAGGAATACCGCATAAAGGCTATCAAACGCGACATAGACAAGATGCTTTCCATTCTCCCGTTCGAGATAGATTTCTACCGTAAACACAATTACCCAATATCGTATGTGGGAAATCCGAGTGTAGACTCTGTTATGCGATATCTTGACAATCATCCTTCCAACAGAGCTGCATTTCTTAAAGACAATGGTCTGACGGACAAGCCTATAGTGGCAATTCTTGCAGGAAGCCGTAAGCAGGAGATAAGGGATAATCTGACGCGTATGATGGAAGTAGCCCGTTCGTACCCGGACTATCAGTTTGTCGTGGCCGGTGCGCCCGGTATATCGCATGACTATTATAAGCAGTATATAACTCCCGAAACCAATATCGTATTCTCTCAGACATACAGACTGCTTCAACACTCCGTAGCGGCTATGGTCACATCAGGAACTGCAACGCTTGAAACGGCATTGTTCGGAGTACCGCAAGTGGTTTGCTACTATATGTCTGCCGGAAAGCTTGTGTCCTGCTTAAGGAAGTTCTTCCTGAAGGTCAAGTATATTTCGCTTGTAAATCTTATCACGGGAGAAGAAACAGTGAAAGAGCTTGTAGCCGACGAGATGTCTGTCAGCAATCTGAAGCATGAGTTCGCTGCAATATTGCCAGGAGGAACCAAACGCGAAGGTGTACTGAAGGGCTATTCGGACCTGAAACGTATATTGGGAAATCCCGGAGCGTCCGAAAAGGCGGCAGAGATTATAGTTGAGGCGTTAAGGTCGAAATAGATTCGCATATATATTATATAAGGTGTCCAACCGGAGTCTGAATAGCGTTTAAATAATGTTTAAATGGCATTTAAATTCCGGTTGGACTTTTTTATGAGAATTCTTCGACGCAGAAACCGTAACACGAACGTGTAACGGGTGGAACACGAACGTGTCACTCGCGTAACACGAACGTGACGCGCGCGTTACACGAACGTGTAACGGTTTCTATGAACAGGCGTTTTTCCCAATAAAATTCCATGTTTTGCCATCAATAATTGACCGAATGGAAATAAAATCATAAATTTGGGGAAAAATACGAATTCTATGATAAATACTTTATTTAATTCTCTGATGTACATTATGCCTGTGCTGGCTATAATAGTGTTCATCGCTCTCTTCTTCGTCAAGGCCGGCTATGGCATATTCCACACCAAAAGTTGGGGCTTGAGTCTTCCCAATAAAGTGGGGTGGGTGATAATGGAATGTCATGCCTTTATCCTTATGGCAACAATGTGGCTGACAGGGCAATATACCATGATGTCCGTTCCTGCCGTTTTCTTCATCCTTTTCGAGATACACTATTTCCAGAGAGCATTTGTGTTTCCGCTACTGATGAAAGGGAAAAGTAAGATGCCGGTCAGCATAATGCTTATGGGAGTAGTTTTTAATCTTATAAACGGTTTCCTGATAGGATATTCATTGTTTCATATCGGTCATTCTGACAAATATACCGTCGAATGGCTCTATTCACTTTATTTTATAATAGGTGTACTGATATTCATTGCCGGAATGGTGATAAACCTTCATTCGGACAATGTGATAAGACATCTTCGTCCGAAAGGCGATACACGTCATTATTTCCCGCAAAAAGGAATGTACCGTTATGTCACATCGGCCAATTATCTGGGAGAGCTGATGGAATGGACAGGGTTTGCCATACTGACATGCGATGCTGCGGCATGGGTATTTGTGGTATGGACTTTTGCCAATCTCGCTCCTCGTGCATACGCCATAAGGAAACGCTATGTGGAGGAGTTCGGAACGGAAGTGGTAGGAAAAAGAAAATGTTTGATACCTTATATATATTAGTAATATGGAAACATCAAAACTATTTACAGAATATAAGATTGGCCCTTTGACGCTTAGAAACAGGACTATACGTTCGGCTGCGTTTGAAAGTATGTGTCCCGGCAACAAACCGTCGAAGGCTTTGTATGACTATCATGTGTCGGTTGCTCATGGTGGAGTGGGAATGACTACTGTGGCATACGCTGCGGTGACACGAAGCGGACTGTCGTTCGACCGGCAGTTGTGGATGCGTCCTGAAATCGTTCCCGACCTGAAGAAGCTTACTGACGCTATCCATCGTGAGGGAGCTGCTGCAAGCATTCAGTTAGGGCATTGCGGAAACATGTCGCACAAGAGTATCTGTGGTGAAACGCCTGTCGGTGCATGTAGCGGATTTAATCTCTATTCGCCTACATTTGTCCGCGGACTCCGCAAGGATGAACTTCCTGTTTTGGCAAAGGCGTATGGAGATTCTGTTAGATTGGCTCGTGAGGCAGGTTTTGATGCCGTAGAGATACATGCCGGACACGGGTATCTGATAAGCCAGTTCCTTTCTCCATATACCAACCACAGAAAGGACGAGTATGGCGGTTCGTTGGAGAACAGAATGCGTTTTATGGACGAGGTTATGGCAGAGGTGATGAAAGCTGCCGGAGACGATATGGCTGTTTTGGTCAAGATGAACATGCGCGACGGCTTCAAGGGAGGAATGGATATAGACGAGAGCCTGAAAGTGGCGCAGCGGTTGAAAGAGGACGGAGCACATGCACTTGTGCTCAGTGGAGGTTTCGTAAGCAAGGCACCTATGTACGTCATGCGAGGTGCTATGCCTATAAAGACTCTTACTCATTACATGGACTGCTGGTGGTTGAAATACAGTGTGAAACTTTTCGGACGCATGATGATACCTACAGTGCCTTTCAGCGAGGCTTATTTCCTTGATGATGCACTGAAGTTCAGAGAGCAGATAAAGGATATTCCGCTGGTATATGTGGGCGGACTTGTTTCAAGAGAGAAAATAGATGAGGTGCTGAACAAAGGATTTGAGTTTGTGCAGATGGGGCGCGCCTTGTTGAATGAGCCTGGATTTGTCAACCGTATGAAGACTGAAGAATGTGCCAGATGCAATTGCGGACACAGCAACTACTGTATAGGCAGAATGTACACAGTGGATATGGCATGTCATAAGCATCTGAAAGAAGAACTTCCGCCTTGTCTGAAAAAAGAAATTGAAAAACTGGAGAACAAATGATGAAGAAGACTGCTGTAATAACGGGAGCCGACGGAGGTATGGGCTCGGAAATAACCAAGGCCGTTGCGCTGGCAGGTTATCATGTGATAATGGTGTGTTACACCGGTTTCAAGGGTGAGGAAAGAAAAAGCAGGATTGTTCTTGATACGGGAAATGATGATATAGAGGTGGTTCAGGCAGACCTGTCTTCTATGGAGTCGGTGGTTGAGGCTGCAAGAAAGATTAAGAGCAAGACTCCTTCGGTGGAACTTCTGATGAATAATGCCGGCACGATGTGTACACATTTCACACGTACGGAAGACGGCTTTGAACATACTGTGGCAGTGAATTATCTGGCTCCGTATCTTCTTACACGTTTGTTATTGCCGTTGATGCACGAAGGGAGCAGGATTGTGAGTATGGTTTCGTGTACATACGCCATCGGCAAGATTGGCCCCAATTTCTTTACGAAAGGACGTGAGGGCGGTTTCTTCCGTATTCCTATATACAGCAATACCAAACTTGCACTCTGGCTTTTCACCCGTGAACTTTCTGAAAGAGTGAAAGACAAGGGAATAACGGTAAATGCAGCCGACCCGGGAATAGTTTCCACCAATATCATCAGAATGGATATGTGGTTCGATCCTCTTACAGATGTTCTGTTCCGTCCGTGTATCCGTACCCCTCGTAAGGGAGCGGAAACGGCGATACATCTTCTGCTTGATGAAAAGTATGATGGAGTTACCGGCGGAATGTTCGCCTCCTGCAAGCAGAGAAAATTAAGCGACAAGTATCTGCATCATCATCAGATGAAAGAACTATGGGAGCAGACGGAGAAGAAGCTAGAAAGCTTTTTAGTTTCTGAAAATTTGTAAGGTAATAATCAAATAAGTAATTTTGTGTTGCAAAACTTAAAAACTTGCGAACTCAAGACATAAGTACAAAAGAACATATATAATATAAAAATCTGTTCTTTTGTCGAAAAATAAAAACAAACTTAAAAACTCAAAATATATGGCTAAATTCAAAAGAATCCTCCTTAAACTGAGCGGTGAAAGCCTGATGGGAGAAAAGAAATACGGTATAGACGAAAAGCACCTTGGCGAGTATGCACAGCAGATTAAGGAAATCCACGATATGGGTGTACAGATTGGTATCGTGATTGGCGGTGGTAACATCTTCCGCGGATTGAGCGGTGCAGGCAAGGGTTTCGACCGTGTGAAAGGCGACCAGATGGGTATGCTTGCTACAGTTATCAACAGTCTCGGACTTAGCTCTGCTCTTGTGGCTGCAGGTGTGAAGGCACGTGTGCTTACAGCAATCCGTATGGAACCGATAGGCGAGTTCTATACCAAATGGAAAGCCATCGAGGCAATGGAAAACGGTGAAGTGGTAATCATGTCAGCCGGAACAGGAAATCCGTTCTTCACTACAGATACAGGCTCTTCGTTGAGAGGTATCGAAATTGAGGCAGACGTAATGCTGAAGGGAACACGTGTAGACGGTATCTATACTGCCGACCCGGAAAAAGACCCTACTGCAACCAAGTTTGACGAAATCACATACGATGAAGTTCTTGCACGCGGACTTAAGGTTATGGACCTTACAGCTACATGTATGTGTAAGGAAAACAATCTGCCTATCATCGTATTCGATATGGATACAGTAGGTAATCTGAAGAAAGTTATGTCCGGCGAAAACATCGGAACTTTGGTTCATCCTTGATTCTCGGTTGATATAGATACATAAAAAAAGAAAGTTATTAACAGCTTTGCATATACCTGTTAATAACTTTCTTTTTTGTTAATAACTCTCTTGTCTGTTTATAAAATGAATTTCCTCACCTCGGCATTCTTCATGTGCGGAATGTTGTACAGTTCATTTATATCTACTCCCAATATGTGCGCCTGGATGGAGCGGTTGATGAGGCCATGAGCTACTACCAGTACGTCCTTTCCTTCATACTTTTCTCTTATGTATTCCACTATGCGTCTGCCGCGTTCATAAAGCATTTCTTTTGTTTCCGCATCTTCAGGAGGATTCTTTGTATTGACTGAATCTATCTTGAGTCCTGTCCATGACCCCCAGTCAATTTCTCTCAGAAGTCTGTTCTGTTCCCAAGGCAGATTTCTGTCTGCCATAGCTATACTGACTGTATCAACAACACGTTGCAAATCGCTGCTGAGTATGCAGTCGAGGTGTATGTCACGGAGTTCTTTTCCAAGGTTCCGTGCCTGCTCTATACCTTCTTCGGTAAGCTTTCCGGGCATATGTCCCTGAAATATCCGCATCAGGTTTTCTTCAGTTTGTCCGTGGCGGATGAGGTAGATTGTAGTCATATTTACTATAATTTGTTTTAGTATTATGTAATGTTACATTGATTTATATATCTACAGTAGTATGAGAACAAGAAATCCCGGTCGTAATGACCAGGATTCCTTATATTACAAAGGTAAGAATTCTTTTTTGTTCCACCAAACAGCTTGTTTTCGATATTCTTTCAATCTAACAGCACACGCAAGTGAATTCTATCAGTGTAAGTTCTTTTGTGAGATTCATGTTTTATGATACTCAGCACCATATGAAATCTGAAAAACTTGGATAATAGACATTTTTTATTTCTTTCCTTGAAAAAAGGAAAGAAATTGCTATATTTGTCCTTTAAAAAAGGAAAGGCTATGAGAAAGGATATTATAAAATCTCTGATTGCTATAAAACAGAGTGAAATACCGTTCGATGTTATAGATAGAGACACTAAGCTGCCTTTAGCACGTAAAAAGATTATAACAGTACCAGGTGTGCGACGATGTGGAAAATCTACCATGATGGAGATAGCTATCAACGAACTTGTTGCAGGCGGAGTACCTTCTAAGAACATTTTATGGTTAGGTTTCGACGATGAACGATTAAAGAGCATGGACGCATCACAACTTGACGAGGTTGTTGTAGCCTATATGGAAATGTATCCTGACGTGGCATTCAAAGATGTACATATCTTTTTGGATGAGATTCAGTTAATAAAAGACTGGGAATACTTTGTGCTGCGCCTTTACAAATCGTACTGCAAGAATATTTATGTATGCGGAAGCAATGCTACTATGCTCTCTAAAGAATTAAGTTCCGCATTGAGAGGATATCCTTTGGAATACGAAACTTTTCCTTTATCATTCAATGAATATTGTCGGTTTATCGGTGTTAAAACCGATAGTTTTCTTGAGCAGGACATAGCCAGACTGCGAAATGCTTTCTTGGAATATAACAGCGTAAGTTCCTTCCCAGAAATAGTTCTTACACATACTCGTTCCGAACAGATAAAGTTGTTGCATGGATATTTCGATACAATGATTCTTAAGGATATGGTAGAGCATTACAGGATTTCGAATATCGGTATGGTAAGATATTTCGTAAAGAGGATAATGTCCAACCTTACCAAACCTACATCTATAAATGCCATATATAAGGATATAAAGTCGCAAGGTCTTAAAGTTACAAAAGACGACCTCTATCTTTGGGCCGATTATGCGTGTGATATTTTTCTGTTCATCAGAATTCCAAAATATGAACGTTCGCTCAGCAAAGAACAGAAATCACTCGACAAGTATTATTGTATAGACAATGGTTTACGCAGTGCTGTCATTATGCCACAGAGCAATGACAATGGAAAGAATCTTGAGAACAGCGTATTTATGCATCTGTATAGAAATCGTATGCCATCAGATAAGATTTCGTATTATCAAGGCAACAGTGAATGCGATTTTGTAATACAACGGGAGGAGTCTGTGGTGGAGCTTATTCAGGTGACATGGGAAATGAGCGATGCTGAAACAAAAGAAAGGGAGATACGAGGTATTATGGAAGCATCGTCCGCTACCGGGTGTGATAATATGAAAATTATAACCATCGACTATGAGGATGTTATTTACATAGAAAATAAAAAGATTGATGTTATTCCTGCGTGGAAATGGATGTCTGCTAAATGAATACAGCTATTTAAATATTGAGGGACTTATGGGGGAACCTGAGCAAAAAGAAAGTGACTAAACTATTGATTTCAAATAGTTTAGTCACTCGAACTGTGGAGCTGGAGGGAGTCGAACCCTCGTCCAAACAAGGAAGCCATATGCTTTCTACATGCTTATCTCTGC
>NZ_DXVR01000002.1:0-39421 GCF_019417265.1 Bacteroides sp. | reverse complement strand
AGTGCAAATCACTGACGCACTGCATGCTTACATACCACATCTCTCGCTGTCAAAACCAAACAACCCCAAGTTGTGATAATCGTTTAACACCGCAAAAATAGATAAAAATAATATTATCTGCAAAAAACATGTAATAAATCTTTCGTTTGGCAATGTATATTGTTCTTATTTTTATACGCTAATGAAAGATTCAGTGAACGGTAAATGAACAAGAAATAAACGGCTAATGAACATAAAATGAAATTCTAATGTCTTTCGAATGTGGTTCTAATGTCATTCGAATATCGTTCATTTACTGTTCAGCAGCCGTTCACTGAGTGTTTGTTGCTGTCTTTAAATTATACATAAGTTTCCAGGAACTTCACTTCGCCTGAAGGTACAACTTCGAGGTGCTGTGTAGCGGCCGGGAAAAGTATTGACTCGCCTGCCTGCATTTCTATCGTGTTGCCCTCGTTGTCCTTTATGGTGCATGAGCCTTCCATGCATATGTATATCACGAAAGAATCGAGTTCTGAATAGTCCATGGTCATTTGCTCGGTGAGATGATATACAGAAGTAGTGAAATATGGACATGAAACCAAATCTACCGGACGGTCCTTGCAAGGAGTGTATTGTGTGCGATAGTCCTGCTCTACGCTGTAGTCGATGGCTTCTTTTGAGAGTTCTGTGTGAAGTTCGCGAGTATTGCCGTTTTTGTCTTTGCGGTTGAAGTCGTAGATACGGTATGTGATGTTTGAAGTCTGCTGAATTTCAGCGATAAAACATCCGGCGCCTATGCTGTGGATTCGTCCTGCCGGAAGGAAGAATACGTCGCCCGGCTGTACGGCATAGTCTGCCAGAGCATCGCAGATGGTATTGTCGGCAATCATTTGTTCATACTGTTCCGGTGTGATGTTTCGGCTGAGTCCGGAGCGAAGGTGGGCTTTTCCGCCGTCATTGTCTATCACGTACCACATTTCGGTTTTGCCCATTGAGTTGTGGCGGCGCATTGCCAGTTCGTCATCGGGATGAACCTGGATAGAGAGGTCGTCGCGGGCATCGATGAATTTTATCAGAAGTGGGAAGCGGCCGCCGAAGCGTGTGTAGTTCTCTTCGCCCACCAAGGCTCCTTTATACTCCTGAACCATCTGAGTGAGGTTCTTTCCTGCATCTGCTCCATTGGCTACTACAGATTCGTCGCCCGGAACGTCTGATATTTCCCAGCTTTCGCCTACATTCTGCTGTGTGCAGTCAAGGTGTTTGAACGGAATGATTTTGTCGCCCCCCCATATCGTAGATTTCAGGATGGGGCGGAATTTCAGTGGATACATAATCGGTAAATGTTTTCAGGGTTATTATAAATTAGTGCAAATGTATCATTTTTATGATATATATCAAAAATAGTGGCTCAATATCTCCCCGCTGAATTGAAAAAAAAGGATATATCTTTTTTGATATACCCTTTATTATTGTATCAAAATTGGAAAACTGACTTAATCATATTGTCAATTATTTTTTCACTCGTAGTATCAAGCTAAGGAATTATGCTCCTGCTACAGCCCTCTATTCCTCCATATACGCTGCTCAGCAGTCCGAGGAGGATTATTCCGGCAAGACAGACGGCCAATGATGCGCGTGTGAGCCATGGGCTGCGGAATGTCGGTAGAGGATTATCATTTGGAGTGATGTACATAGCTTTTACTACAAGCAGATAGTAGTAGAGTGAAATTACCGTATTTACAAGGGCAAGGAAAACTACCAGCCAGTGACCTGCGTTGAATGCGGAGGCAAACACGAAGAATTTGCTGAAGAATCCTGCAAACGGAGGGATACCGGCCAATGAGAACATAGCCAGTGTCATGACGAATGTCAGACGTGGATTAGTGCGGTAAAGTCCGGCATATGCACTGCGGCTGACTGCGTATTCAGATTTCACGGTTTCTTCAGAACGTGACAGTGCATTTTCAGGATGTACGCCTTCTACCTTATCGGCATTGGCATACTTGTCGCCTAATGTATGTCTTTCTATTGCTCCTATAACACCGAACACTGCAAGGTTGGCTACTATATATACAGTTATATAATAGATGAGTGATGTTGTACCCTGAGTGTTGCCTGCCATTACTGCTAACATGATGTAACCTGCCTGCGAGATACTACTGTAGGCCATGAAGCGTTTCATGTTGTCCTGAAGGATGGCAAAGATGTTTGCCAGTGTGATGGTCAGTACTATTACTATACTGAGCATTAGTTCCCAGCGGTCGGACATCGGAGCGAATACCTTTGTGAGGATGCTCATCAGAGTGAAGGCGGCCGCACCTTTTGATATAACGGACAGATATCCTGCTACGGCTGTAGGTCCACCCTGATATGTGTCAGGAGTCCACATGTGGAAAGGTACGAGGCTCAGCTTGAAGCCCAATCCGGCAAAGAAGAACACCATGGCGAGAATCTGCATCGGAGTACCTGTCAATGTGTGTGCCATATCGGCAAAGTAAGTAGTGCCGCATGTACCGTAGACGAGTGACAGTCCGTAAAGCATCAGACCGGAAGAAAACATAGAGTTCAGTATGAACTTTGCTCCGGCTTCCGCACTGTGATGCTTCCATTTGTCGAAAGCTATCAGACACGCCATAGGGATACTGGCGAGCTCCAGTCCCACATAGAACAGGATGAAACTTCCGGCACTCACCATGAAGTACATACCCAGGAGTGTGCTTATGGTTATTACATAGAATTCGCCGGCCTTGTGGCGTGTGTCAGGCGATGAAATCCATTCTCCTGCCTGCATGAACACGAGGAGAGTACCTGCCGTAAGTATTGTCTTTACAACAGACGCAACAGGTGTGCAGCTGTACATCCCGCCGAAATATTCACCTGCAGAGGGCTGGATGTTAAGTATTATCTGTACCACTAAAAGACCGCAGGCTATGGTCTGCAATGTCTTGTGGTGAGGCTCTTTCATTATCAGGTCTGCCAGAAGAAGTATTACCATTATGGCTGCCAGACTGATTTCTGCTTGCATTGGTATGAATTGAAACATGTCTTTTTAAGTTTTTTAGTTCTTAAGTTTTTAAGTTTTTAGTTCTTGGGTTATTGAGCTTGCAGATTAATAATAAACTCATAAACTTACAAACTCACAACCAAAGGTCAACGAAGTTAAACTTACTTTATTATCGCCGAAATAATCGGTTCCACACTGTGACTGATAACATCGCTTACCCAGAACGGTGCAAGTCCGAGTCCTGCTACGGCAGCTATCAGACAGATAACGGTGAAGCGTTCGTCCCAAGTGGCATCTGTAAGTTTCAGATGTTCCGGATTCTCGCATGTGCCGTAAAGAATCTTTCCTACTACACGGAGAATGTATACGGCTGTTATAACGATACTCATTGTAGCAATCACTGTACATATACGGTGGAAATTGTCAGGATTCTGGAATGAGCCTACAAAGACAGTCATTTCAGCAATGAAACCGCTCAGTCCCGGAAGACCGAGGTTGGCAAGACCTGCGATGACGTAACCTACAGCAAGGAATGGCATAATCTTCATCAGACCTCTCAACTGGCGGATATCGCGTGTGTGGGTTCTACCGTATATCATACCGATAAGGGCAAAGAACAATGCAGTCATAAGTCCGTGGCTTAACATCTGAAGTATGGCTCCTGTGGCGCTGACCTTAGTCATCATCAGAAGTGCAAAAAGTACAAGACCGCAGTGACTCACGGATGAGTAAGCGTTGATGTATTTCAAGTCTGTCTGAACTACGGCGCTGAAGGCTCCATATACTACAGAGATAGTAGTCAGTACGAGGAAGAAATCGCCCCAGATGGCAGCACCGGTAGGCATTAGATACATGGCGATGCGGAAACATCCGTAACCTCCTAATTTCATCAATACTCCGGCATGAAGCATAGATACTGCTGTAGGTGCCGAAGCGTGACCGTCAGGACTCCATGTGTGGAAAGGGAACAGCGCGCCTAATACTCCGAAACCGATAAATATCAGTGGGAAGAACAAACGCTGGAACTCTGTAGGTATCTTGTGGTTCACAATCTCAAGTATGTTCATTGTTTCCGCACCGGCTCCGTAGTAGATGCCAAGGATACCGATAAGCAGGAATGCAGAACCACCCATCAGCATAAGAGTAAGCTTCATGGCTGCATATTCCTTCTTGCCGCTTCCCCATACTCCGATGAGCAGATACATAGGGATGAGGGCAACCTCGTAGAACATAAACATGGTGAAGAGGTCGGTAGATATAAAGAATCCGAAAACTCCTGTGCTGAGCAGGGTAAACCATAGGAAGTATTCCTTTGTCATCGGTTGCAGACGCCATGAAGCGAATGTTCCGGTAAATACTATGATTGAACTAAGCAGAAGCATGACAACTGATATTCCGTCCACTCCCACTGAGTAGCAGATGTTCAGCGGTGCGTACCATGGAGTACTTGCGGTGAAGAGCATCTCTTCTGTAGCTCCCCCATTTCTTAGTCCTATGTAGGCCACGGTGAGCCATACGGACAGTCCTAACAATACAGTTGAGCCTACCACCATTACCGCTCTTACCTGATTGATGCCTTTTGACAGCCAGAGGCCTAAAAGCATTATCAGGGGGACTATTATAAATAAACTTAGTATATTCATTGTTTTTTGAGTTTTTAAAGTTTTTAGTTGTTAGTTGCCGGTTTTTAGTTTTCAGTTATAAACAACTAAAAACTAACAACTAATCTCCAAATTATTACAGCAGTATAAGTGCAGCGGTAAGTATGATGATACCACCTAAGAACCACATTGTGTAAGTCTGAATCTTTCCGCTCTGTACAGGCTGTGCTGTTTCTCCGGCTGCATTAGTACCCCATGCCATGAAGTTCATGAACTGGTCGATGACGTGACGGTCAAACCAAGCGAGAGGAGTGGAGATACAGCGGAAGATAATCTTCTTTGTCACGAACAGCCAAAGCTCGTCCATGAAGAAGCGTTTGTATGCTGCGTAGTGCAGACGGCTGAACTTCTTCTGAAGCATATCGGCTACAGGTTGAGTCTTGCCGGCATACATCCATGTTGCAATCAGTATGGCAACCACAGCTACAATAATGCTGGTAGTAGCTACAGTAGTGTCAAGATGAATATCGTATGCATGTCCGTTGCTTGATACGAAATGTCCGAAAGGCATTATCCATCCGGCAACAATAGTGATGGCTGCAAGAATCATCAGAGGTAAAGTCATTACCACCGGACTTTCGTGTGGAGTATGGTGGGCGTAGTTGTCATTGGCTTCGCCCAAAACAGGCTGCGCCTCGGCATAGTTCAAGCGAGCTTGACTCTGCTCTCGGCTTGCACTGTTATTGTCTTTTCCCCAGAAGATGCAGTAGTAAAGGCGGAACATATAGAAAGCAGTCATTCCGGCGATTATTGTCATTATCCATCCTGCCACAGGGCTGAAACGGAAGCAAGCCGTAAGAATCTCATCCTTTGAGAAGAATCCAGAGAACGGAGGAATACCTGCGATGGCAAGACACGCTATGAGGAATGTGATATGAGTGACAGGCATATATTTTCTCAGTCCACCCATGAAAGACATTTCATTGCTGTGGACTGCATGAATTACGCATCCTGCGCCGAGGAAGAGCAATGCCTTGAACATGGCGTGAGTGAACAGATGGAACATAGAAGCCATATATCCAAGTCCACCTTCGTGTGGGTCAAGACTCGTACATACGCCGAGAGCTACCATCATGAAACCAATCTGCGAGATGGTAGAGAACGCTAATACGCGCTTGATATCACTCTGTACGCATGCCACAGTAGCAGCATAGAAAGCAGTGAACATACCGATGTATGCTACCCAATGAAGAGTTTCAGGTGCAAATCCGATAAACAGCGGGAACATTCTTGCCACGAGATACACACCTGCCACAACCATGGTAGCGGCATGAATCAGAGCCGATACAGGAGTAGGACCTTCCATGGCATCCGGCAGCCAGATATGCAATGGGAACATAGCACTCTTTCCGGCACCACCCACGAACATAAGTCCAAGAGCACAAGGCAATACCATTCCGGCCTTCATAAGCTGTTCTTCTGAAGGAGTGAAAGTGAATGTCTGCATGTAGCAGCCGTAAATCAGGATACCGATGAGGAAGCCTAAGTCGGCAAAACGTGTGACGATGAAAGCCTTCTTAGAGGCTGCGATAGCCTCAGGCTTGGTGTAGTAGAAACCTATCAGAAGATAAGACGATACTCCCACAAGTTCCCAGAAAACATACATCTGGAAAATGTTTGTAGCCACTACGAGGCCTAACATTGAGAATGTGAATAGCGACAGAAACGCATAATATCTCTGAAATCCGCGTTCCCCCTTCATATATCCGAAAGAGTAGATATGAACCATCAGTGAGACTGTAGAAATCACCACAAGCATCATTACCGATATCGGGTCGAGCATAATACCCATGTCGATGTGCAGCGACTCAGTGAGCGGCAGCCACCGGAAGTTCCACGGAGTAGATACAGGCAACAGTCCTTCGGCAGTACGTGTCGCGCCGAAATAGCCTATAGCCGTGATATAGCTCAGCACTGTGACAGTCGCCAACGATAGAGTGCCTATCGCTCCAGCCACCTTGTGCGGCATTTTCATTCCTGCCAGAGCCAGAACGAGGAAGCTCAGCACAGGCAGGGCCAGTATAAATATTGTATATTCCATGTTTTTTAGTTTTTATCCTTTCATTTCCGAAATATCGTCGGTCAGAATCTTGTTGATATTTCTGTAGACATTAATAATGATGGCGATTGCCACTGCAGTTTCCGCCGCAGCTATTGCTATACCGAACAGGCTGAAGAAGTGTCCTTCCAGTTGTCCCGGAAAGAGATATCTGTTGAACACTGCGAAGTTGATGTTTGTAGCATTCAGCATCAGCTCTGCAGAAATGAGCAGGGCCAGCAGATTCTTGCGTGTGAAGAAACCGTAAATTCCGCAGAACAGCATCACTGTGCTTATCACCAGGTAATGCAAAACGTGTACTTCTATTTCTATTTCCATAATTCCCAGTTTTTTATAACGGTTTATTTTCTTTTTCTTGCTATCATTATGGCACCAATCATGCAGGCCAGCAGCAGCACGCTCATCACCTCGAAAGGCAGGACAAACTGATACTTCTCTGTTCCGATAAGTGCTTTACCGATTTTCTCTACCGGCAGTTCCACACCCTGAGGAATGATATTCAGTGCAAAGCCGTTTGTAGCAAGTATAAACATTACCAAAGCCATACCGACGAGAGTCGTTAGCAGTACGCTTATCATCTTGCCTCGTCTTATCTTATATTTCATTGTTCCGGACGAACGTGTCAGCAGGATGGAGAACACATACAATACTATGATACCACCTGCATATACCATCAGCTGCACTGCACTCAGGAATGTATAGCCTAAGATGGCATATATACCACCCGTTGACAAGAGTACAAACAGCAGATATGTGGCCGAGCGCAGGATGCTGTTGGTTGTGACTGCCAGCACTGAAAATACTATAATGCACAGAGCCACCACATAAAATACTATTTCAAATAGTGAAAACATGTTTTTTTTAGTTTTTAGTTTTTAGTTCTTAGTTGTTGGTTTTTAGCTCTTGGTTTTTAGTTGTTGGTTTTGCTCTAACAACTAACAACTCTTAACTGACAACTCTTTCAATAATATTCATTCATTTAAATTCATCACCAGCTTCTCTCTCTCGAAAACAGCGTTCTCGAAATGATTGCTGAACTCTATCGCACCGTGCGGACAAGCGTTTACACACAGCTGACAGAACATGCACGCACCGAGGTCGTACTCATATTTCACGAGGAATTTCTTTTTCTTTCCGTCTTCAGTCTCGCGCGTTTCGCTTACGATGTTTATCGTGCCGTTAGGGCAAGCCATCTGGCACAGTCCGCAGGCAATACATTTATTGTTACCGTTCTCATCTTTGGGCATCACCAGCATGGCGCGGTGACGTTCCGGAATGTGCAGAGTAGTATGTCTGTTCTCCGGATAGCGTTCCGTTATGCTCTTCTGCATAAACACCTTCATAGATGTACGCATACCTACAAGCAGACTTTTTACGCCCAAAGCATATCCGTTTATATATTCTTTAAAAGTACTCATTGATTTTTAGTTTTCAGTTATTAGTCTTTAGTTGTTAGTTCCTGTTGACAGCTTTAGTTTTCAGTTCTAATAACTGACAACTAAAAACCAACAACTAACAACTTCAATATTAAAACACCAGTCCGAACACCTTCATCACTGTCATAATCATCAGTACGAGCAGCGACAGCGGCATCAGATATTTCCATTCCAGGACAAGCACCTGGTCTATTCTCAGACGAGGGAAAGTCCATCTTATCCACATCAGCAGGAACACCACGAAGAAAGTCTTGCCTACGAACCATATCACTCCCGGGATATAGTCCATCACCGCATTGAAACCTTCCAGTCCGGCAATGTGCAGCGGCATCCATCCGCCGAAGAAAAGCGTGACGGCGATACCGGCTGTGATGAACAGGTTAAGATATTCGGCCAGATAGAAGAAACCGAAGTGCATACCCGAGTATTCAGTATGATATCCGGCCGTAAGCTCCTGTTCTGCTTCTGCAAGGTCGAACGGAGCACGGTTTGCTTCCGCATTTCCTGCTATCAGATAGATGATGAAAGCCATTACCGCAGGCAGATGCCCCTTGAAGATGTTCCATCCGTTCTCCTGATAAGCCACAATCTCCTGGATGTCCATCGTGCCGCACAGGATAACCATGGTCAGCACGCTGATACCTATTGACAGCTCGTAACTGATTATCATCGCACCGCTTCGTACGGCACCAATCAGCGTATATTTGCTGTTGCTGCTCCATCCGGCCAGCAGGATACCCAGCACACCGATTGACGATGCTGCCAGCACGAAGAAGATACCTATGTTCATATGCAGAATCTCGCCCCCCTTGTTCCATGGCAGACACGAGAAAGTCAGGATAGATGCCATGATTACCAGGAAAGGAGCCAATGTATAAAGAAACTTGTCTGAGTTTTTCAGAGAGATAATCTCCTTTGTCAGGATTTTAATAACGTCGGCCGGCACCTGCAGAAGTCCTCCTCGTCCACCCACACGGTCCGGTCCGATACGGCACTGGAAGGCCGCACACACTTTACGCTCCATATATATAAGTATGATTGCCAGCACGGCATACATCACCATGATGAAGATACCCACAGCTATACCCTCTATAGTGAAGGCAAGCCATTCAGGCATTATTCCGCACATGGTACTGTGTATCCACATAAGGAGCGGTTCAAGATTATAATAGTCGAACATATTTATTTAGTTTTTAGTTGTTGGTTTTTAGTTTTTAGTTCTGACAACTCTCCATCACCTGTCTATATCCGGAATCACAAAGTCCAGCGTACCGCCTATCGCTATAAGGTCGGCGATTTTCTGTCCGCGGCACACTGTGTCCATCGTATCTACCAGCGGCAGTCCCGTAGAGCGGTAGTGCAGACGATACGGATATTTGTCGCCGTGACTTTCCAGCATCACCCCGAACTCTCCTCGGCTGCTTTCTACAGATGTAGAGAAGTTACCTTCCGGCAGTTTGATTATCGCTTTCGTCTTGACGCGCACCTCACCTTCAGGAATGTTGTCTATCAGCTGCTCGATGATACGGCATGACTCCATAATCTCGTCCATGCGCACCATGTAGCGTGCGAACGAATCACCTTCGGAACGTGTAATCTCGCGGAAGTCCACCTTGCCGTACATCGCATACGGATGATGCTTTCTTACGTCGTTGCTCCATCCCGATGCACGTCCCGTACCGCCTGTGGCACCGAGCGATATGGCATCTTCGCGGCTCAGCACACCCACGCCGATGAGTCGCCGGCGTGCAATCACATTATCCGTAAAGATATCGTGATAGTCCTTGATGACCTTTCGCAGATGCACGATGAACTCCTTCACCTTTCGCCGGAAGTCAGGATGGATGTCAGCCTGCACACCGCCTATCACATTGTAATTCTGAATCAGTCTTCCACCCGTAGTCTCCTCCATGATATCCAGAATCATTTCCCTCTCTCTGAATCCGTAGAAGAAAGGAGTAAGTCCGCCCATATCCATCACCAGACATGAATAGAACAGCAGATGCGAGTCTATACGCTGCAACTCGTCCATTATCGTACGGATGTACTGCGCACGTTCCGAAATCTCTATTCCTGCAGCCTGCTCTATACACATACACAGCGCGTGGCGGTTCTGATGCGCGCTCAGATAGTCAAGCCTGTCCGTCAGAGCCAGAGTCTGCGGATAAGTCAGGCTTTCGTTCATCTTCTCTATTCCGCGGTGAATATACCCTAAGATAGGGTCTATGCGCCTGATATTCTCTCCGTCGATACTCGTGCGCATACGCAGCACGCCGTGAGTGGACGGATGCTGAGGACCGATGTTCACCACGAAATCCTCGCTGCCGAACACCACGTTCTCCCTGCCCTCTACAGTTCCGTCAGGACGCAGAGTATATTCTTCCGTAACATCCGCATTGACCTCATTCTCCATATTAAGAGGATTCGAGTCCATATCGTAATCCTTACGGAGCGGATATCCCTTCCAGTCCTCGCGCAGGAACAGACGGCGCATGTCCGGATTTCCCGTGAAGCGTATGCCGAAGAAGTCGAACACCTCACGTTCCTTTATCACCGCCGTCTTCCAGAGGCTGCACACGGAAGGAAGAAACGCGTTCTCCCTGTGGGCCGCCACAGCCTTCAGCACACGTCGTTCGCCCGTGGCCGTACATTCCATATAATACAGGGCTCCAAGACCCTCTTCGCCCCAGTCCATACCGACGATGTCGCGCAGGTAGTCCATGGGCTGTGCTTCGTCATATCTCAGTCGGGAAGCCTCATTGTAGAGCTCTTCCGCCTTTACCGGTATAATATTGTCAGCAGTCATGTTGTTTTTTTTTAGTTCTTGGTTCTTGGTTTTTAGTTCTTGGTTCCTGGTTTTTAGTTTTTAGTTTCAGCAACCAGCAACTAATAACCAACAACTCTTATTCTTCATTATTTTTCTCCTTCCTGTTCACCCCTCCCAGGAACCGTTCCACCTTTATTTTTCTCTGCAGCTGCATCATTCCGTAGTAGAATGCCTCAGGACGCGGAGGACATCCTGGGATGAACACATCCACCGGAATAATCTTGTCTATACCGTTCACCACATGATATGACCGCCTGAACGGTCCGCCGCTGATGGTACATCCGCCCACCGCCACCACATACTTCGGTTCGGCCATCTGGTCATACAGACGCTTCAGCACCGGAGCCATACGGTGGGTGATAGTTCCCAGCACCATAATCATATCCGCCTGACGAGGCGAGTTACGCGTCACCTCGAATCCGAAGCGCGCCATGTCATAGCGTGCGGCTCCGAGGGCCATAAACTCTATGGCGCAACAGCTCGTACCGAAGGTGAGCGACCACAGTGAGTTGCTCCTTCCCCAGTTTATCAGCTCGTCGGCCGTACCCATTATAATCCCCGCTCCGTCGCGGTTCAGCTCGTCTACCATTCGCTCCAGGTAGTCATTGTTTCGGAAGTCGCCGTACTCCATACTGCGAATTTCCGGGCGTTTCTTTATTTCCATTCCAGCGCTCCTTTCCGCCAGGCATATGCCAGGCCTAAAATAAGTATTCCGAGGAAGAATGCTGCCCCCGCCAGTGCATAGGCGCCCGTCTCAGCCACCACCACGGCCCACGGGAAGAGGAATACCGTCTCGATGTCGAACATCAGGAACAGGATGGCAAAGAGGTAGTAGCCTGCCTTGAATTTTACCCACGACTCACCCCTCGTAGGGATACCACACTCATATGGTTCGCCTTTCTGAGAATTGAAAGAGCGCGGGGCAATTAGCTTGGCAATAGTCATAGCTGCTACCACTAAGGCTATTGCCGTAAGAATCACTACTATTAAAAAGATAAAATACATGATTTATATGTTTTTTGAGTTATTGTTTCTCTGTATTGTCAGTCCTTGATTGAGGAATTAAATTAAAGGGAGTGGGTGTAAGATGAAATATTCAGTGTGTGCGCACACGAAATATGTCTTCATGTTACATGAAGACGAATCGTGGAAGAACGTATCTAAATGACAATTCTTTCCAACGTATAGATATAATAATCCTTAGGTAAATGAACCGGATAATACAAATTGCGGTGAGTCAGGGAATAAATTCTGTGATACTTTTCAGAATTATAACCTTTCAGCAGTGTACCGTTCAGATGAAGAGTGTATTTGTTGTCATTATTATCCTTACTGCCGGCAACAATTGCACATGCCGGAACAGAAAGGTCTGCATATCTGGATTTAAGTATATGATTTATAGTGCGAATAAGATAGTTGTCTGATGTAGATTCAACTAATAAGATATCATTCCCTTCATTGGTTGAAAATATTATTTCTGCACATGCGCTTGTATTGCATACAGGAGAAATTTCTTCCGATATTCCCTGAAATACAAATAAAGACATTACACAAACAAATATTATCCTCAACCAATAAATCATATAAAAAACTGTACCTTATTCAATCATGCCTGCAAAGTTAGAATATATTTTGCGGAAAAATAATTATTTCTATGTTAAAAAACATATTATCCGAAATATTTCTCTAACTTTTTAATCATAGCTCCGAGGCAGAACACTACCACGTGGTCATCTTTCTGAATGGTGGTATTACCTGTAACGAGGATACCTTCTCCATTCCTTATAAGTCCACCTATTGTAGCTCCCTTAGGCAGACCGATATCTTTAACCTGAGCTTTGGTTATCTTAGAACCTTCTTTTACAATGAATTCCGCCACATCGGCATTGGCAAAAGTAAGACATTTCACGTTTGAAACGTCGGCCTTAAGCATCATCTGGTAGATATGGCTCGCAGCGATGTATTTCTTGTTTATCACCGTACCTATATCCAGACTTTCGGCCATGCTTATATAATCCACGTTTTCCACTTCCGCCACAGTTTTGCTTACTCCCATACGTTTGGCAGCAAGACAAGCCAGGATATTCGTTTCCGAGTTTCCGGTCAGAGCGACGAAAGCTTCGGTATTTTTTATACCTTCCTCTATCAGAAGCTCCATATCTCGTCCGTCACCGTTTATCACCATTACGTCATCGTCCACAATCTCCGTCAGCCTGTTACATCTGTTTTCGTCCATTTCTATAATCTTGACCTTCATATATTCAGGCAGATACTGGGCTGTGCGGACGGCTATTCTTCCTCCGCCCATAATCATTACGCTTCGTACATCGGCTTCGTTCTCGCGTCCTGAAATCTTTCTGATGTATGGGATATACTTCTTGGTGGTAGTAAAATATACTATGTCATTCAGTTTCACGTAGTCGTCACCACGAGGGATAATCGTCTCATTACCTCTTTTTATAGCTACTATATGGAACGGTATTCCCTGACCTCCAAGCTCATGAAACGGCACATTCAGTATTTCCGCCTGCTCTCTCATCTTAACACCAATCATTATCAGTGCTCCACCGGCAAACTCCCACCACTGCTTTATCCAACTCATTTTTACCGCATCCACAATCTCCTTTGCGGCCAGCATTTCCGGATAAATGAGTGAATGTACGCCAAGTCCGCTGAAGAATTCCTTATGTTTCGGCAGCAGATATTCGTAATTGTCTATACGTGCTACTGTCTTTTTGGCTCCAAGGTTATTGGCGAGCATACAGGCTGTCATATTACGGCTTTCGTCCGGCGTTACGCCTATGAACAGGTCTGCGCCTGCCACTCCCGCTTCTTTCAGTCCGTTTATTGAGGTAGGAGAGTAGTTCACAGTCATCATATCCAGATTACTGCTCATTTTTCCCAACCTTTCCTGGTTCTCGTCTATCAGTATAATGTCCTGGTCTTCACCCGCCAAAAGTTTTGCCAGATGTGTGCCCACTGCTCCTGCACCAGCTATAATTATCTTCATGAGTTCTTTATTTTTTCATAAATGCTATCTTCGTCAAGTCCGCATATTTTGTACAGTTCGTCTACAGAACCATGCTGTACGAAATGGTCTTCAAGTCCCACTCTTATGATTTTCGTATCATATCCGTGGTCAGACATGAACTCCATTACCGCACTTCCTGCTCCACCTGCGAGGATGCCGTCTTCTATAGTAATAACTTTCTTGAAATTCTTTCCTATGTATTCCAACATTTCTGTATCAAGCGGTTTTACGAATCTCAAGTCGTAATGCGCTACATTGATACCTGATTCCTGTTCTACTCTTTCTATGGCCTTTGCCGCTCTGTATCCGATTGGTCCCAATGATATCACAGCCATGTCTTTTCCTTCTTTCAGAAGTCTGCCTTTACCCACAGGTATAGCTTCCAGCTTGCATTTCCAGTCGCTTATCATGCCTCTTCCGCGAGGGTATCTTATAACGAACGGTCCCATGTCCGGCAGCTGGGCTGTGTACATCATCTTTCTCAGTTCATGTTCGTCCATCGGAACAGCCACAGTCAGGTTAGGTATAATCCTCATGTATGCAATATCAAACATACCATGATGCGTTGCCCCATCCTCTCCAACGAGTCCGGCTCTGTCAAGACACATCACGACATTCAGTTTCTGTATGGCTACATCGTGTATAACATTATCATATGCTCTTTGCATGAAAGTAGAATAGATGTTGCAGAACGGCATTAATCCGTCTTTTGCCATTCCGGCAGAGAACGTCACTGCATGTCCTTCTGCAATGCCTACATCAAAAACTCTTTCAGGTATCTCCCTCATCATAATGTTCATCGAACATCCGGAAGGCATGGCAGGCGTAACCCCCACTATCCTGCTGTTTGCCTGTGCCAGTTCAAGCAGAGTATTGCCGAATACTTCCTGAAACAGTGGAGGCATACCTTCAGCGGCAGGCTTGATTCTGATACCGGTTTCCTTGTCAAACCGGCCGGGAGCATGCCATTCTGTAGCGCATTCTTCTGCAGGCTTGTATCCTTTTCCTTTCGTAGTGTGTATATGCAGTATCTTCGGACCGTTCATATCCTTTATTTCGTTCATAACCTTTATCAGAGATAAAGTGTCATGTCCGTCTATAGGGCCGAAATATCTTATATTCATTCCCTCAAAGATATTCTGCTGCTGCATCAGCAATGATTTGAGGCTGTTGTTGAATCTTATTATGGCGTTTTTCCTTTCATCCGTCAGAAGTCCCCATTTCATCATTTGTTTCGACATGGCGTTGCGGAATCTGTTGTAGCCCTCTGACGTATGCAGATTCAGAAGATACTGTTTCATACCTCCCACACTGCGGTCTATTGCCATGTTGTTGTCATTCAGGATGATAAGCAGATTGTTTGGTGTAGCCGATGCATTGTTCAGTCCTTCGAAAGCAAGACCGCCACTCATCGAACCGTCGCCTATTACGGCTACGATATGTCTGTCCGACTCATTTTTCAGATTTGCTGCTACTGCCATACCTAATGCTGCAGATATGGAGTTCGAGGCATGTCCGCATGTGAAAGTGTCATATTCGCTTTCTGCCGGCGATGGAAATGGCGCAAGTCCGTTCAGCTTTCTGTTTGTACAGAATCTGTCACGTCTTCCTGTCAGTATCTTGTGTGCATATGCCTGATGCCCTACGTCCCATACTATGCGGTCGTATGGTGTTGAGAATGTGTAATGTAATGCGACGGTAAGTTCTATCACTCCCAAGCTGGAACCAAAATGTCCCGGGTTACGTGACAGTTCATCTATTATCATCTCACGTAATTCTTTGCACACCTCGGGCAAGACTTCCACCGGAAGCTTGCGAAGGTCGTCAGGACTGTCAATCTTGTCAAGGAATTTATATGAAGTGTTATGTTCCATCTATACATTAATTAAACATTTCTTCCACAAAAGTAGTACAAATATATATATTGTGGTTACATTTGTACCAAAAAATAATAAGTATAGAGTAATATGGAACTGATAACCAGAACCGAACTGCCTGCCGGACAGTGTGAAATAAAGCATTCTGACAGATTGTTGCTCATGGGCTCATGCTTTACTGATAACATAGGAAACAGACTGTCCGATAGTAAATTCCGGTGTGATGTAAATCCTTTCGGCGTGCTTTATAATCCGATGTCTATTTTTCAGGCATTGAATGAACTTGTTGACAGAAAGGTGTATTCTGATGATGATGTAATGGAGTCACGCGGAGTCTGGTTCAGCCTGATGCATCACAGCTCTTTTTCTTCTCCTTCCAAAGAATTGTGTCTGGAGAACATTAATACACGCATCAGTTATAGTTCCGACTTCCTTGCCAAAGCTGATTGGCTCCTTCTCACTTTTGGGACAGCCCGTGTCTATCGGTTGAATGAAACCGACTGTATAGTAGGCAACTGCCATAAACTCAATGAGAAACTCTTTTCACGCAGCCTTCTTGAAGTAGAGGATATTGTCAGTTCATATACTGCTCTGATATCTAAAATCAGGAATCTGAATCCTGACATAAAACTTATGTTTACTGTAAGCCCCATACGTCATGCCAAGGATGGGATGCACGGCAATCAGATAAGCAAATCCGTATTGCTGTTGGCTGTAGACAAAATCTGTTCGTCCAATTCCGGATGCTTTTATTTCCCGTCTTACGAGATTATGATGGACGAGTTACGCGATTACCGTTTTTATGCCGACGATATGCTGCATCCTTCTTCGCTTGCCGTAGACTATATATGGGAAAAATTTTCCGAAACATATTTCAGCAAACCTACCATGGAAGTTATAAAATCGTGGAATGAAATAAACCGTGCTCTGGGACATAAGCCTTTCAATCCGGAAAGTGAGGCATATGGTAAATTTTTAAGTCAAATACTGTTAAAAATTGGAGCACTAAAGGAAAAATTCACGTACTTAGATGTCGAAAAGGAAATAGAATTATGTCGAACACTATTGAAGAAATAACCTCTGTATTAAATGCAGAACGTATAGGAAATACGGAAGCAGCGATTGACTGGATACTTACAGACAGCCGTTCTTTGTGCTTTCCGGAAGAAACGTTATTTTTTGCCCTTAAAACCAAGCGCAATGACGGTCATAAATATATAGACGAACTTTATGAGCGCGGAGTAAGGAATTTTGTGGTAAGCGATATCCCTGAAAATATATCTGAATATAATGAATGTAATTTCTTAAAAGTTTCAAATCCGCTCAAGGCTCTCCAAAAATTGGCTGCAAACCATCGCGAAAAGTTTGATATTCCTGTAATCGGAATTACCGGAAGCAATGGCAAGACTGTGGTCAAAGAGTGGCTCTATCATATTATCAGTCCGTATAAGGTTGTGACACGCTCTCCGAGGAGTTATAACTCTCAGATTGGTGTGCCTCTTTCCGTGTGGCTGCTGAATGAAAATACAGAGATTGGAATATTCGAAGCCGGTATTTCCGAAATTGGAGAGATGGAGGAACTTAAACCTATCATACGCCCTACGATTGGGGTAATTACCAATATCGGTGGTGCTCATCAGGAGAACTTTACATCTGTGCAGGACAAATGTATGGAGAAACTCCAGCTGTTTAAAGACTGTGATGTAGTGATATACAATGGCGACAATGATATGATAAGCAGTTGTGTCGCAAAGTCTTTGTTCGGTGCACGCGAGATAGCATGGTCCACTAAGGATATAGAACGTCCTCTGTATATCGAGAGCATAGAAAAGGCCAGTGACCATACGGTAATCAAATACCGCTATCTCGGTTTTATGAAGGAATATCGCATTCCTTTTATTGACGATGCATCAATAGAAAATTCTATAAACTGTCTGGCTGTAGCCTTATATCTTATGATTTCTCCTGAGGATATAGCCGAGAGAATGCTTACTCTTGAGCCTGTTGCCATGCGTATGGAGGTTAAGGAAGGAAAGAACGGCTGCATACTTATCAACGACAGTTACAATTCCGATTTTGCCTCTCTTGATATAGCGCTTGACTTCATGTCGCGCCGAACTGAGGACAAAGGCAGAAAACGTACTCTTATTCTTTCCGATATATTGGAGAGTGGGCAGACCAGCAAACTTCTTTACAGACAGGTTTCGGAGTTGGTGCATAATCGCGGTGTGGATAAGATAATAGGTGTAGGGCCGGAAATTTCAGCCTCTGCATCACACTTCCAGATAGAAAAATATTTTTTTAACAAGACATCAGAACTTATAGAGTCCGGCATACTCGACACTTTGAGGAATGAAGTCGTTCTTATCAAAGGTGCACGTATATTCCATTTCGACGATATCACAGACTATATGGAACTTAAGGTGCATGAAACAATCCTTGAGATAAACTTGGGAGCCCTGACAGCCAACCTGAATCATTTCCGTAACAAACTCAAACCGGAAACCAAGATGGTATGTATGGTGAAGGCTTCAGCTTACGGTGCCGGTCCGTTTGAGATAGCAAAGACATTGGAAGAACACAGGGTGGACTATCTCGCAGTAGCTGTGGCCGACGAAGGTGCTGATTTGCGCAAGGCCGGTATTCATTGTCCTATTATTATAATGAATCCGGAACTTACCGCTTTCAAGACAATGTTCGACTATCGTCTTGAACCGGAAGTATATAGCTTCAATATTTTAGAAGAACTTATCAAAGCTGCCGAGAGGGAAGGAGTGAGCAATTTCCCTATTCATGTGAAAATCAATACCGGAATGAACCGTCTTGGTTTTGAGCCAGAACAGTTGCCTCAGTTGGTAGAACGTTTGAAACGTCAGTCGGCTGTGATACCTCGTTCGGTATTCTCTCATCTTGTAGGTAGTGATGCAAGTCGTTTTGATTCCTTTACACGCCGTCAGATAGAAACTTTCGAAGATGCGGCAGCAAAACTTCAGGAGGGATTTTCATTCAAGATTTTGCGTCACATCTGCAATACTGCCGGAATTGAACGCTATCCGGGAGCGCAGTTCGATATGGTACGCCTTGGAATCGGACTGTATGGAATTGACCCATATACAGATAAGATAATTAACAATGTAAGTTCGCTAAAGACCACCATACTTCAGATACACGATGTAAAGGCTGAAGATACCGTGGGGTACAGCCGTAGGGGAATGCTGGACAGAGATTCACGTATTGCAGCAATTCCAATAGGTTATGCGGACGGTCTGAACCGTAAATTAGGTAACGGAAGAGGATATTGCCTTGTGAATGGTCAGAAAGCTCCGTATGTAGGTAATATATGTATGGATGTGTGTATGATTGATGTAACAGATATAGACTGCAAGGAAGGAGATAAAGTGGAAATCTTCGGCGAGAACTTGCCTGTTACAACTTTGGCCGAATGGCTTGATACTATTCCATACGAAATACTGACCAGTGTTTCAATGCGAGTAAAAAGGGTTTATTATCAGGACTGATTCGTTAGGCTTACCTTATAAATCTGTTGTCCGACAGCTGTCAAACGTATGTTTGACAATAGAAATGAAAGGCAAAAAAAGTCTGCCTATCCCGTATTTGGAACAGACAGACTCTAAATATGACTTATATACCGTTATTATCTCATTTCAGTATATTTGATTTCGTCTTTATCGCTGTACTTCAAGTTTTCACCAGCCATACCCCAGATGAAAGTATAGTTGCGAGTACCTGCTGCAGCGTGGATGCTCCATTCAGGAGAAGTGATAGCCTGTTCGTTCTGAAGCCATACCAGACGTTCTTCTTTAGGTTCACCCATCAGGTGGCAGATAGCGTTACCTTCTTCAACATTGAAGTAGAAGTAAGCTTCCATACGGCGAGTGTGAGTGTGAGCAGGCATTGTGTTCCATACAGAACCCGGAGCCAATTCAGTAAGCCCCATCTGCAACTGGTTAGTACCACCGTTCTTTACTCTTTCAAGAACATCTTTTACGATAAGCTGGTTTACTACACGGTCGTTGCTGTCTTCCATCTTGCCGTAGTGGTCAGAGATAGCCAAAGCATATTTCTTAGGCTGAGCTTTCTGTGCTTTAACGTCAGTTGTAATCAACTGTGTAACGTACTGTTTGTAAGCAGGAGCAGAGTTGATATAGAATTTAGCAGGTTTGCTTGCATCGTTACTCTTGAAAGTAACTTCTTTGTTACCGCAGCCAACGTACAATGCTTCTTTATATTTCATCGGATATTCTTTTCCGTCAACAGTTACTACACCGTCACCACCAATGTTGATAACACCAAGTTCGCGACGTTCAAGGAAATAAGTGATTTCAGGACCAAGTTCACGGAAAGTTTCAAGTTTCAAAACCTTGTTTACCGGCATTACACCACCGTAAATCAGACGGTCATAAAGTGTATAAGTTAAGTTGATTTCGTCCGGAGCCATTACTTTTTCCATAACGAAAGCGCTGCGCAAACGTTCTGTATCATAATGCTTAACATCCAGTGGATGGCAAGCTGTTTGCACTTTGTAGTTCATCTGTGCGTTTGTAGAGATGGCTGCTAAGCCCATCATCATTGCTAATGCTAATTTTTTCATGTTTTTGTTGTTTTATTTAATTTAGGTTATTACGATTAATTATTGCTGTGAGCTTTTGCTTCCTTGATAATGCGTGTTCTGTTATAGATAGCCATGATAAGTGCGATAGCTACCAATGCAGCAGAACCTACATACTTGAAGTTGTAAATCAGATGGAAGATACCCCATGAGAAGATACTTGAAGCGAAGTCCAATGCACCACCCTGGAATCCGTCAGGAATCTTAACGGCAGCATCGCCTGTCTTGATAAATACATCGTGAGCAGCCTGAGTAAAGAATGGAGCCAAGTCTGTTACGAAGTACAAACCTACGATGAGGCTAACCAATCCGATAAGGAATGTTTTCAATACGTTACCCTTAGTGATAGGAAGTACGGCCGGGAACAGGTAGAACATTCCGGCAAGTGAAGCCAATGGAAGGAACTGATTTCCCGGGAGTATAACTGAAAGGAACAATGCAACAGGAATAAGAAGAAGTGATACAACCAAAGTTGTTGGATGACCGATAACCAATGCAGGGCTCATACCGATGTTAAGGTTGGCGCTGTTCTTGAATTTACGTGCGATAAGCTCACGTGTAGCATCCGAAATAGGACGAAGACCTTCGATGAACAATGAAGTGATACGTGGGATAAGTTCCATTACGGCACCCATCTTGATTCCCAATCCGAGGATGGCAGGTATATTGTCTACTATTTCCTGACCGTTTCTGCATGCGAGCATACCGATACCGCAACCTACAACGATACCAAGGAAAAGAGGCTCACCCATGATACCGAATTTCTTCTTCATACCTTCAGCGTCGATATAAAGCTTGTCGAATCCCGGAATCATATCCAGAGCTTTGTTGATAACAAGTGCGAAAGGTACAAATCCCTGACAGAATGGCTGAGGGATAGAGATACCGTCCATCTTGTCGTAATATCCCTGGAACTGTTTGCAAGTAAGGTCTGCCATAACAAGTGTTATGATGTAGCAGATGATGGCAGCAAAGAATCCCCACCAGATGTTCTCTGTAGCGAAATATACCACAGCACCGATGAAAGCAAAGTGCCAGTAGTTCCAAAGGTCGATATTGACAGTCTTGGTTGTTTTAGTAAGAAGCATTACAATGTTTACAGCCAAACATACTGGAATGATAAATGCTCCTACAGAAGTGTTGTATGCCACAGAAGCTGCAGCAGGCCAACCCATATCAAAAATACCTAAACTTAAACCGTAAATTTCGGTTACTTTCTTAAGTGGGTCACCCAAACTGCTTGTCAGCAAAGCTGTCACTACAGACAAACCTACGAAACCGACACCCACTAACAGACCGCTCTTGAGAGCTTTACCAAATTTAATTCCGATACACAAGCCTAGGATTGTAAAAATGATAGGCATCATCACCGCAGCACCCAGCCCGATGATGTAACTGAAAACTTGTTCCATGCTTTGTTTTTTCTACAGTTTTTACTCTAATTAAGATTTAGTTATTTATTTTATTTGCCAAAAATAATGTGTTTTATTTTAATTTCCAACCGAATACCTTTCTATTTTTGACTATTTTAAGTATTTGGGCGATATATAACATAATTTTTCGTTATCGCACACGGATGCTGTGTTGTATTAATGACATTCAGACAAAAAATATCACATGTATTAATTTTTCAATACATGTGATATTCTATTAGTTGGAAATGTAATCTTTATATGTGTTAAAGTTTATAGTCCCATTGTTCAAGTGCGAACGACCAATGTTTTTCCACCAGTTCTACAGTTTCAGGTTTGTATTGGTATTTGTTCTTTTTGTATCCTTTTTTCCGGCTTACATAAGCTTCTATTGCATAACGAGCGTCATCAAAGCCCGGCAATGATAGTTTTCTGTATATTTCTTCTGTCATGTCGAAGGCATTCTGCTCATAGTCCTCAAATTTTACTTCCACGAGATTTCCTTCAGGAATGAACTTCTTGTCTTCTTCATATTTATGGTATAACTTGGAATAGACAGAAAGTATATTTGCCTGCAGGTCTTCATTGCTGATGTTTTGTAACATCAGAGGCTGGATGGTGTTTGTAAAGAAACTTCTTGTTGACTCAAACACAGTGTATGGATTACGCATAAGATAAATAAACTTTGCGTTAGGGAACATCTTTACCAATTCCTTCACTCGTCCTGTGTGAGGAGGATTTTTACTTAGGAATTGTGTTCCTTTGGTATTCCATAATGATATTTTTATAAGCTTTGTGAAAGTTTCCTCGAACACCTTAAGTTCTTCTTCACTGATGTCGTTGAAGAGCAGATACTTGTCTGCATATTCCATCATGTGCTTAGGCAGGAACCAGAAGTTGTAGTATGTGTACGGCATCATGTTTGCTAATGCAAATTCTTCTTCCTGAGGCAGGTCTACGGCCAGTTCCATATTGTCTGTAGGACGCTTGTCGGGCATAATCCAGCTCATATTCTTCTTGAAGAAAGGCTGTCCCCACATCATCAGATGAGGGAATACAGTCTGGTAAGTAGTATTATATCCGAAGTGTTTGTCGCATGAGAATACATTGTGCATGAATGTAGTTCCGCTGCGCCAGTGTCCCAAAATGAATACCGGGTCATGCTCAAGCGGCTTGTCGGCAAGCAGCTTTTCGTATTTATTGTCCTGTAGCGGTTTGAGTGTAGACAACAGACGGCATACAGATTTTGTAAGTCTGTATTTGTTCTTGAATTTGTCGTCTATCACTCTTCCATTAGTTATCTGATTGAATGTCTTCCAGTCAGCTCCCACTAACGGATTGACAGGTAATTTACTGAATTCTAATAATCCCATTTATTAGTATGTATTAGTTATTTTCTGATTTCTACATCAATGCCCTGACGGGAAAGTTCCTTGACTGCCTTTTCTATAGCCTCATAGTGCTCAGAAGCAATACCGAGTTTAGGCAAATCCAGAACAGGCAATGCCATCTGGTTGTGCATATCCTTGTCGGCCACCTGATTGATAATCATACCTACAGCACTTGTATTGTTTGTTATAGGGTCTATAAGTATGAATGCGCCTGTAGCCTTGTTGTCAGAATATGAATCGAAGAACAGCTCCTTGGATGAAGTAAGAACCACTTTTGCTATCTGGTTCAGTTGCATTGGAACATCTTCCTTAGTCAGGCGGCCGTTTTCAACACTCAGGTGTTCCATAGTGTTGATATCCACCTTATATTCTATGCTGTCTATGCGTGTACGGCTTGTGTTTGTAGTATGTTTCAGGAAGAATGATTTCTCCATGTCCATCTTTTCTTCGTCCATCCATACAAGCATAGCCTCGAAGTTACGTCCTACCATAGGGAGATTGTCCGGATGTACAAGCATTTCTCCTCTTGAAACGTCGATTTCATCTTCCAAAGTAATAGTTACAGACATAGGAGGGAAAGCATAGTCTATCTCACCTTCGTATGTAACAATGCTCTTTACATGAGATTTCTTGCCTGAAGGAAGAGCCATGATTTCGTCACCCTTGCGGATAACACCAGAAGAAACCTTTCCGCAGAACCCACGGAAATCGAGGTTAGGACGCAGAACGTACTGTACCGGATAGCGGAAATCTTTCAGATTGTGGTCGTTGCCGATATGTACGGTTTCAAGATACTCAAGCAGCGATGTACCTTCGTACCATGGAGTACGGTCCGACTTTTCTACCACATTGTCACCTTCAAGGGCTGACAGAGGGATGCACTGTATGTCAGGAATATTCAGCGGCTCAACAAAAGCTTTGTAGTCGCTTACAATCTTGTCGAACACTTCTTTTGAGAAATCCACAAGGTCCATCTTGTTTACAGCCAAAACCACATGTTTGATACCGAGCAGAGATACTAAGTAGGAGTGACGTTTGGTCTGAGTGATTACTCCTGTACGGGCATCTACAAGGATGATTGCAAGATTGGCTGTAGAACCACCTGTAATCATGTTGCGGGTATATTGTTCGTGTCCCGGAGTGTCGGCAATGATGAACTTACGGTTGTTCGTAGAGAAATATCTGTATGCCACGTCTATTGTGATACCCTGTTCGCGTTCAGCCTTAAGGCCGTCGAGAAGAAGTGCATAGTCGATGTGTTCGCCTGCATTACCTACACGCTTGCTGTCGCGTTCGAGTGCGTCAAGCTGGTCTTCGTAAAGCTTTTTGCTGTCGAACAGCAGACGTCCGATAAGAGTCGATTTACCGTCGTCCACAGAACCTGCCGTAAGGAAACGGAGCAAGTCCTTCTGTTCGTCTTTCTTTAAGAATTCCTCTATGGACATATTTCCGCGAGCTTCGCCTTCCATAGGGTTTCCTGATTTGTTTTTATCTAAAGTTTCCATTTTACTCGATTAATAATTAAAAGTGAATAATGAACAATTAATAATTATAACAGAGGCGTTTTTAATTATTAATTCTTTAATTTTTAATTATCTAAAAATATCCTTCGCGCTTTTTCTGCTCCATGCTGGCTTCCTGGTCGAAGTCAATCACACGGGTAGTACGTTCGCTCTTTGTAGTTGTCATCATTTCCTCCACAATCTTCTCTATTGTGTCAGCTTCGCTTTCAATAGCTCCTGTAAGCGGCCAGCATCCAAGAGTACGGAAACGTATCTTTTTCATCTCTATCTTGTCTTTGTACTGTTCAGGCAGACGGTCATCGTCAGGCATGATAAGCTGTCCGTCAAGGTTGATTACCGGTCTTTCCTTTGCAAAATAAAGAGGAACGATAGGAATATTTTCAAGACGTATATACTGCCATATATCAAGCTCAGTCCAGTTGCTCAGAGGGAATACGCGGATACTTTCACCTTTTCTGATACGCGCGTTGTAGATGTCCCAAAGCTCAGGACGTTGGTTCTTTGGGTTCCACTGATGGAACTCATTTCTGAAAGAGAATATACGTTCTTTCGCACGCGATTTTTCCTCGTCACGGCGCGCACCTCCGAATGCAGCATCGAATTTGTATTTATCGAGTGCATTAAGCAGGGCTTGTGTCTTCATCAGGTCTGTGTGAACCTTACTTCCGTGAGTAAAAGGTCCTACACCGGCTTTGAATGCCTCCATATTGCTTTCAACGATAAGGTTCCAGCCATATTTCTTGGCATATTCATCGCGGAACTGAATCATTTCTTTGAATTTCCATTTGGAGTCTATATGCATAAGTGGGAATGGAACCTTGCCCGGTGCAAAAGCTTTTTCAGCCAAACGTACCATTACAGAAGAGTCCTTACCTATACTGTACAGCATGACAGGGTTCTCAAATTCAGCAGCCACTTCGCGTATGATGTGGATAGACTCAGCTTCCAGTTCTTTCAAGTGGCTAAGTTTATATTCTTCGCTCATATATTTAGTTTTTTAGTCTTTTTTGAATGAAATTTTAGGCAGTATCAGTTCTAAAAGTTTGTTTACTGATTCCTCTACACTCAGTTTTGAAGTATCTATAGACAGGGCCGGATTTGCCGGAGCCTCGAAAGGAGCGGATATACCTGTGAAGTTCTTTATCTCTCCGCGTCTTGCCTTTGCGTACAGACCTTTCACATCTCTTCTTTCGCATTCTTCTATAGGAGTACTTACAAAAATTTCGAGGAAGTTTTCCTTTCCTATTATGTTTGCAGCCATTTCGCGTATGTCATTGTTCGGACTTATGAAAGCTGCAATGGTTATAATGCCGGTATCTACAAACAGTTTTCCTATTTCTGCTATACGACGGATATTTTCCACTCTGTCCTCTTCCGAGAATCCAAGGTTGTTGTTTATACCGCTTCGGATATTGTCTCCGTCTAATATTCTGCACAGCAGTCCTCTTTTCTGCAGTTCTCTTTCCAGGGCTATTGCTATAGTACTTTTGCCAGAGCCGCTCAGTCCGGTGAACCATATCATCACACTATGCTGATTGAGCAGTTCTTCCTTGTCTGCCCTTGTCAGCATTCTGTCGAATATAGGATATATGTTATTGTTATTTTCCATTTATATATTGGTTTTATTAATTTCTTTCTTAGAATGGCCATATCTGCGGTATCAGCAATACCGAGATGATGAATGTAATGATATTCAGCGGCAGACCTATGCGCACAAAGTCAGTAAACTTGTAATTACCGATACCCTGTACAATCAGGTTCGTCTGATATCCGATAGGGGTGGAGAAACTTGCTGAAGCAGCCACACATACTATTACGAAGAACGGCATAGGACTTACTCCAAGCTGTTGCGACAGCGACAGTGCAAGCGGGAAGGAGAGTGCTGCTGCGGCATTGTTTGTTATCAGCTCCGTGAAAATATTTGTTATTATAAACATTGCTGCCAACAGTACATACGGTCCATAGCTATGGCTGAGAGCTATTATTCCGCTTGCTATAAGGTCGGAAACTCCCGAGTTCACCATAGCCTTGCTTATGCCGAAAGCACAGGCAATCGTAATCAGCACATCCCATGATATGTATTTGGTATATTTGCGTGGAGGGAATATCTTTGTCCATGCCATTATAACAGTTGTCACAGACACGAAGAAAAACATATCCAGCTTGATACCTTCAGGCAACATCTTCTGTACTGCAGGAAGTTCACCTACAGTAGCTCCGATTATCATAATCAGTAATAATGTAAGAGCCAGCCATCGTTTCTTCTTTCCTACCGGTTCCACGTCCTTGCCGTTTGCAAGCATGATAAAGACTGACGATTCACCCCATGTCTTGATGAAGCTGTCGTCTGCCATAATCACCAAAGTGTCATTCTCGCGGAAGTGCATCTTCGACAGATTGGTATATGTATTACCGTTTCTTCTCAGTTCCTTGATTTCAGCACCATAGTGTCGTTTGAAATCGAAATCAGAGATACGGCGGTTGATACCCGGAAAGCGAGCACCTATCACTGCCTCTATCGGGTGTAGCGACGGGTCTTCTTCTCCGGATATAATCTGGTCCGGACGCTGTGCCGGGAGCAGTTTCTTCGAAAAAATGAACAGATAGATTATACCTGCCAAAGCAATGAAAATTCCTACCTTTCCTAATTCAAACATGCTGAAACCTTTCATTCCTGCATCCTGTATCATACTGTGCATCACTAAGTTGGTAGATGTTCCTATCAGTGTACACATACCTCCCAATATAGTGACATACGATAGTGGTATAAGGAAATAAGTGGCAGGCAGTTTGACATAGTTCGCCCACCTTTTTATTATAGGTGCAAAGATTACCACCACAGGAGTGTTGTTGAGGAATGCGGATATAAAGGCTATGCTTGGCAGCATTCTCAGCTGAGCCTTGAATACATTTATATTCTCCAAAGGCAGAAGCCTCTTTATCAGCTTTGTGAGTGCACCGCTTTGTCGCACCCCCTCGCTCACAAGGAACAGCATAGCTACTGTTATCATACCCTTGTTGCTGAAACCCTCAAGCATCTCTTTCGGTGTGAGTATTCCGGTACACAGGAAGATTACAAGTACGGAAAACAGAATCATTCCCGGTCTCATCTTGTCGGCTATAAGAGCAGCAAGCATTCCCACAAGTGAAACAAGAACTATGATTATTTCGTGTGACATTTTCTTGCTCTCTTATCTTATTTGGCTATGAACCAAGGATTTAATAAATCTTCTTTATTATATGACAGCGGTGTCTGCTCGTCTGTGTGATACACTTCCTTGCCGGCAGCACGTATTATGGCATGTCCTGCAGCAGTATCCCACTCCATTGTAGGTGCAAAGCGCGGATATATGTCAGCCTTACCTTCCGCTATCAGACACAGTTTAAGGGAACTTCCCTTTGACACCGTTTCTATATCATTGTGAAGTCCTTTCATCTTTTCTATAAATTCCTCAGTTTCCGGAGAAAGGTGTGAGCGGGATGCCACTACAACAAACTTCTCCCTATCTTCTTTTAAAGGTAATTTCACAGCCTTGTCTGCCAATGAAGAGAATGTCTCATCTTCAGATACGGAACTTATGTTTTCCACCTTGAATGCACCACACTCGCAGTCGCCAAAATACAGTTCTTCCTTTACCGGAATATAAATCACCCCGGCTTCCGGTGTACCATTTTTGACGTAAGCAATATTTACGGTAAATTCTCCGTTCTTCTTGATGAATTCCTTTGTTCCGTCCAATGGGTCTACTATCCAAAGTTCATTCCATTCCTTTCTGCTTTCAAACGGAAGTTTCTTTCCTTCTTCGCTCAGCACAGGAATATTTGTAGCCGACAGTATTCCACTGATAACTTCATGAGCTTTCCTGTCAGCTATTGTCAGAGGCGAGTTGTCCGCCTTCTTTTCTATTTCAAAATCAGCATTAGGGTTCGTATATACACCCATAATTTTCGCACCTGCTTCTATTGCAGCACGGATTGCGAACATTAATATATTCTTATCCATAATCTATAAATCGCTGTAAAATAAGTACTTTTTTTCTAATGATAAATAGTTGAAAACTCTGATTTCCTGGACAACGTTAAGTTTTATAACTTATTTTAAGATATAAAACATCATAATTGAACCGGTTTTGAGTGTTTCCACATTCTGTACATGTAGTAAGCACAATGAGTTACGGCAAAGACAAATGATATTGTCAGCAGCGTTTTATCGGCTTCCCAGCCTACTGTCTGCTGATGCCACAATCCGGTTATTATGCTCATGACAGATAGCGATATACCCATGATATTCAGTACCATATCACCCTTTCTTATCTTTACTCCGTTTTCCAGCTTGCTGTGTCTGATACCGTATGATGCATATACATCCAGCCCTATAAGCATCCACAGTACGAGTCTTATCCATGTATCTGCAGGTAAGAAACACATCATGCACAGGCAAGTCAGTATTCCTAATATTGGAACAACCGGCACGAAAGGAGTCTTGAATGCACGTGGGACATCAGGCATCGTTTTCCGCACTACAAGTATTCCGGCACAAACCAATGTAAATGCAAGCAGAGTACCTATACTTGTCATTTCGCCTGCCACCTGTGCAGGTACAAATCCGGCCAAAAGGCTTACCACTACCATGAATAACAAATTGCTGTGTACCGGTGTTCTTGTCTTTTCGTTTATTTTTGAGAAAAATTTCGGCAATAGCCCGTCGTGGCTCATACTCAGGAACACACGGCTCTGTCCCATCAGAGTTACCATTATCACCGAGCAATATCCGAATAGAATAGCCAATATAATAGCTTTGTTCAGCCATGGATAAGCCGGAGTTATTATTCCTGAAGCATCTGCAGTACCCATATTCTCTATAGCTACAGCCACCGGAGCAATACCTACGTGGCCTTCAAATTCAGTATAGTGTGCCACTCCTGTCATGACACGGGCGAACAGTATATATAGAACCGTACATACCAGTAGGGAAACTAAAATACCTATCGGCATATCCCTCTTAGGATTCTTTGTCTCCTGAGCAGCAGTACTGACGGCATCAAACCCCAAGAAAGCAAAGAATACGATTGCGGCACCGCGGAATATTCCGGAAATACCGAATTCACCCAACTTGCCCGTATTCTCCGGAATATATGGAATATAATTGTCTGCCTGAATGAATTTCCATCCTAAGGCAACAAATACTAAGATTACCGCTATTTTCAGAAAAACGATAAATCCGTTGAAGATGGAACTTCCTGCCGTACCACGCATCAGTATGACACTCATCATTATAACTATAAGTATAGCAGGTATATTGACTATCCCTCCGTCCCACGGGCATGCCGTCAGGTTATGAGGAAGATATATTCCTATATTCTCCAGAAAAAACACCATGTACCTGCTCCAGCTTATGCTGACGGTAGTTGCAGCTACGGTATATTCCAGAACCAGATCCCAGCCTATAATCCAGGCTATCAGTTCTCCCATTGTGGCATACGAATATGTATATGCACTTCCCGACACAGGAATCATGGATGCGAACTCAGCATAGCACAGTCCGGCAAAACAGCAGCCTATTGCAGCTATGATGAACGACAGCGTAATGGCAGGTCCTGTAAACTCTGATGCCACTGTACCGGTTATGGAAAACAGTCCTGCGCCGATGATAACTCCAACTCCAAGCGCCACAAGACCTACCGGGCCAAGTACCCTTTTCAGAGTCTTGCTTCCTGAAGCCCGAGCTTCTGCCTGCAGGCTTTCAATGCTTTTTCTGATGAATAGTCCCATTCTGTTTTAGTTGTAAATGTATTAATATTTAATAGGCCGAGCGGTATTTGCCGTCCTCTTTGTCGTCAAGAATACTCAGGTAAGAAGTGTATCTTGATTCGCTGATATAATGTTTTTCCACAGCCTCTCTCACGGCACATCCCGGTTCATGGCGGTGCGTGCAGTTACTGTATTTACAGTCAGCCGAGAATTTGAATATTTCCTTGAAATAATGTCCTACCTCTTCTTCTTCCATATCGAATGTTCCGAATCCCTTTATACCCGGAGTGTCAATTATGTAACCTCCTCCGTTCACGGGGAACATTTCGGAGAAAGTGGTAGTATGCATACCTTTGTTGTGTACGTTTGAGATATCTCCTGTTTTCAGGTTCTGTTCAGGCAATATTGCATTTATCAGTGTAGATTTTCCTACACCGGAATTTCCGGAGAACAGAGTTATTTTTCCCGCCAAAGCTTCTTTGATATCATCTATGCCTGTATTGTTCAGAGCAGAAACCTTATAGCATTGGTAACCTATGGTGGTATATAAGTTTATAAGCCCCTCCAGATATCTGTTTTCATCCTCCGAGTATCGGTCAGTCTTGTTAAATACCAGGCACACCGGTACGCGGTACGCTTCGGCCGATGCAAGGAAGCGGTCGATGAAGGTAGTCGATGTTTCAGGGTAGTTCACTGTAATAATAAGCATGCACTGGTCAAGGTTTGATGCAATGATGTGCGATTGCTTTGAAAGGTTTGAGGAGCGTCTTATAATATAATTTTTTCTGTCCTCTATTTCTGTGATGAAGGCAGTACCTTCCTGGTTGCGTATGATTTTCACACGGTCGCCTACAGCTACCGGATTGGTGCTTCTGATACCTTTAAGTCGGAAATTGCCTTTGATTTTACATTCCACTTCGCTCCCGTCGTCTGTCTTCACGAGATACCAGCTACCTGTATTTTTTATTACTAAACCTTTGTCCAAGAGATTCTGTTTTTTTATGTTGATGAATAAATGATAAAAGAAGAAACTGCCTGTCTTAAAACCTTGTTTTGCAGAAATCGGGCAGATTCTTCTTTTATATAATGTATGTATAATACTTTTATCGGCGTATTATACAGTCATGATTTCCTTATCCTTGGCAGCAAACATATCGTCAATCTGCTTGATAAACTTGTCGTGTACCTTCTGCAGTTTGGCTTCGCTGTTTTTCTGTTCGTCTTCAGGCATACCGTCTTTAACAGCTTTCTTCAGAGCGTCGATGGCGTCACGACGTGCGTTGCGTACACTTACCTTAGCTGTTTCCACTTCACCCTTACACTGTTTTGACAGCTGTTTACGGCGCTCCTCAGTCAATGGAGGAATTCCGATGCGGATGATTTCGCCATTATTTTCAGGCATAATTCCAAGTTCTGAGTCTATGATGGCCTTCTCAATTACGCGGAACATGCTCTTATCCCAAGGCTTGATAGCTATACTTCTTGCATCAGGAGTAGTTACTGCAGCCACATTGTTGATTGGAACCATGCTTCCGTATGAGTCAACTCTGATGCCGTCTAACAAACGTACGTCTGCCTTTCCGGCACGGATATGTGCCAATGCTTCGTCTAAGTACATGATTGCCATGTCCATTTTCTCTTCAGCTTCGCTGATTATAGTTTTTGAATCTGCCATTATTTTGTTGTTTTTTAGGTTATACTATTATATGATAATAAATTAAGTGAACAAAAGTATGAGTTTTTTTGCTCTTTTGCAATAGTTTATGGATAAATTGATATTTATATAGTCTTTACGGCTAAACAAAATATCCTGTTTCGCTACTTTTGGTGTTATGCGAAACAGGATGTTTCTGCACCAACGGCGGATATATGTGTAGCTATCGCTGAACAATCCGCTCTGAAAAATACATCTATGTTTATTCTTGCGGGCTTCTTTGATAATTGCCAAAGCATCTTCCTCTTTGCCATTATGAATAAGAGCCATAAGATGAAGAAGCCTGTCGGGGTCATGGTCCATTTTTGACTCATCAGGAAAGAAGGTGTTTGCATCAGGATTAGCAGTTAGGAATTTTGATATTGCATCCTTTGCATTTTGGAATATGCCCTCAATTATATCAATGAGTTCACTCTTGGCAGCGACTTTCGTAATCTCGTATGAAGATAGGACTTGCCCTGATAGAGAGTAAGCACCTATTCCACGCAAGCTCAAAGGTTCTTTCTTGTTATCCGATGCATCCCATATATTCCACCACAAATCATCGGCATACATAGGCTTGACGGTGAGCCTGACATCACCGGTCATAAAATACAGACAGAAGAAATAACCGCTCTCTACCGTGAAGTTGATATAAGAACTTTGACGAAAGCCATATTTACGGCTTATGCTACGTCTCGCATCGGCTACCATTTTATGATATTCTTTGTTGATCATCTCGCTATCAATCCAGTTCTTATTCACAAAGTTAATATAATTCTCGCTAAAAACATTACGTTGTCATGTATAATGTGTGTTGACCTAAACGGAAGAGTGGAAAATTATTCTGCAAGAAAAGAAATGTACCTGAATTTAGTTACCTTTGTGTTGAGAAACAAACAGCTAAATATACAATGAAACTAAATAGGAGAAGATTCCGGGTATTTGGAGCGGCTGCAATATTCGTGTTGTTCGCATTGATTTCCATATTCGTATTGTTGTGCCCAATGCCGTCAGATGAATTTGCCTTAAAAGATGAATTGGTTGATTCGCAGGAAAATGTAGAACTGACAAAAGATTTTGAACATCACGTATTTCTTTCAGGCGACACGCTGAACTGCTCTGCGTTGGAAGCATCAGGCTATAATGACTTTCACGGCTGTATAATATCGGACATCTACAATATCGTTGATACCTGTTGTCTTGAATCCGGCGATGAAAAGAATACCGCCACCTATCATCTTGCAATATTGTCGCCCGATTATTTAGACGGGGGATGGAATCTGTATAGCGACAGAGTATTATTGATTAGGAAAGGGAACGATACATTTATCTACGATAATGTAATCTCAAATGAAATATATGATGCCGCACCGTGCGAAAGGTTCTTGATTCCTTCTGAAGATGAGAATGATGGTACTTTTAACCGACTTTGCGATTTTGAGCTTGAATTCAGTGGCGGTCAAGGCTATATAGTCGAGTGGAACATCGGCATTCGTATATTGGATGATAAATTGTATGTCGTGGGATTGAAGATTGGGGAACATAATCCAAGTATTACATATGCCAAGAACGTTGCTTTTGAATATGACGAAAGAGCATTTCCACTCGATAAGTTTGAGCGGTCAATGATTGACACGGTAAGGAATGATAAGGATCCGCTGTATGATTGCCTCATTTCCCACTGAAAACCTCACGATACTGTCCAAAAATGCTAAAGCTGAATGAAAAAAGGCGACATGCGTGGAATGCCGACATTATGCAAACAATGATGCTATATGTTTGGGTGTCACGTTGCAGAACGTTTCCGCATATGAAACACTATTCATGCTCATAAGCATAGAATGTGTCAAAAACACAGCCGCAATTCATATTTTCAGAATTATATAAGTCCAAATAGTGTTTCGTTTCAGTTGAATTGTGCCATTTTGTACTTTTATCGTATTGGATTAAGAACTCGAGAACGGATATTGACAACTTCAAATCCTGAAATTCTTTGGTAATTCTCTCATATGCGTCTGTTTCTGAATTAGCCTTAACAAAAACATATACAAATCCACCTTTTACGGGATTCACCTTATACTTGTATTCTATACTTGCCCAAAAAACCTTCATATCCTTTATCGATTTAGGTTTTGTATCGTTTATCGGTCTGTTTCATTCTATGATATAGGCTTCAGAAGTTAATATATCAACGATATGCTCTGTAGTCTTTATGGCATAGTGTTTCACATTAAGAGAAGAACCATATAACATTCTCATGCCTGTTGCCATCACTTCACTCAAATATATAGAATTACTAACCTCGTATAATGGATGAGAAGTCACTCCGTCCATAATCTCGGTAATTTTGAAATGTTCAAGAGTAACACGATACGCATAGATATTCTTAAATCTTATTGTAATCGTCTGATTATTGTCAAAACGATCAAGTACGATTGCAAGGTCAGAGGCATCATAATCAATCGAATTGATTGAGCACTCACAACCTACTATGTTTAATGGATGATAGATTTCGTTTTTCATCAGAAAGTGTTTATATTAGATTGTCATTACCTCCTGCTTGTAGCGGAATGCCTGGTACATCAAAACTGAATTCTGTACAATCAAATTTAATATATCCTTCCATAGATAAACCAAAATTGAATTGAACGGTATAATGATTCTCGTTTTTCTTGTATGAGAATCCTGTAATAAGAAAGCCTGTACACAGAAAATTATTTATAGAATTTATATTGAATGTATAGTTAGAGCAATAATCACACTTGACCGTTATTGGAGTCTCATTTTCAGTCCAATCAATCAGAAATGTGATAGAATCCCCCTGGGTACAAAAAGCTATGTTGATAATTTGGCTTTCAAACAAATTTATCTTGTCTGTTTCTTCGTTTTTATAAATCATGTCTCGCGTTTCGTTAAAAAAATTACAATCAGCAATATTAATAATCGTTATCGGTCAGTTTCATCGCTTATGTTCTTTAATTGTTCTTCAAGATTCCAATTCGCAGGTTTTTTCTTCGGGTCAGTCCATTTGGCTCCAGAGACAAGCCATTTACTGCGATATTCTGTTCGAGACTCCAGAGTATAATCCTCATTACCCCATTCTACACCGCAACAAGGACAAATATCGTAAGTTGGAGAATTTTTATCCTTTCCCCAAGGAGCGAAACCCAGAGGCAGTCCGCATACAGTGCAATGGTATTTGGAAAAAGTCATGTAATTCAAGATAACAGACTTCCACCTCTCTAAGATGTCGTTTTTAGAATCAAGACGTATCTCTGTAGCTCTATAACCTCTCTCTGATATACCAAGAAATGGATATACTACCGTTATTCTAAATGTCCTACCCATATAACACACTTGTATCGTGTATTTCTTATTCTCTGCATCATATTCAACCCTCTGTACGCAATTACCTTCAGGTAACAATTTCTTTGTTTTTCCGATAGTACGTTCTTGTTTGTACCAATTCTCGTATAAGAACATTCCATTCGAGATTAAGAATACAGTAGACAAGAACAACAAGACAAAAGCAATTACCTCCCAAGACATATTACTGCCATTAGTAAAATGAATGATTAAACATATTGTGGATAACAACAAACTGATTATTACTACCCATAACACAGAGAACAATAGACTATCTGTCAGCGCATATTTGAAAGCCGGATAATACTCTGTTTTCTCTCCTTTCCAAAGTCTCTTATTTGTCAGCTTCATCGTTTATCTGCTTTTCAAAATCAACTTCCTTTCCATGTTCATAATCTTCCAAATAGTCCGAATATTTGTCATCACTGGGAGGGATTATTGTGAAATTTTCGTATAGTTCCCCATAACCTTGGGGGAGGACTTCAAAAGCAATCAATCTTTCGTCTGCCAACTTTGCAATGCAATTTGACAGTCCTGTTGTCACACGAATACTAATAATAGTACCTGCATTTATTTCACAATTATCATATTTATCGTGTTTTGTGTCATCAATAAGAACTTGACTGAACGAACCATTTTTATAACTTATTGCCGTCTTGTCGTTTCTTACAAAATAGGCTTCCATACGTTCAATGCCACTATCATCGGTGATGACTCCAAGACGGCAATAAGTTCTCTCAAAAGTGAAAGGAATTGTTATTTTTTCGACTGAAATAGTTTTAATTGGCGAAATGTAAGTCTTATCTTTTTCTTTTTTCCGCCATAAACATATAAACAAAAATATAGCTAACACTAAATTCATCCACATACCGAAAGATAATCCGTCGATATACATATAACCTTGCTCAATCAGTAAGTCGTTATCTGTCGGTTCCACAATATATTTCATATAGACATAAGTATTTGCCCATGCCAAAAGTTCATATATTGCAATAAGACTAAAAACTATAATGCCTGTTATTTTCTGCCACTTCTTCATAATTCTTATTCTTTGATTATATGTCGGCGTATCTCTTTCAGTATCTTACAGGTCTGCTTTCCTCGTGCCATAGTCAATCTGCAGGTAATTTGAATGTTATTGGGAGTGTAAACAAAGATTCAACAGCCTTTCCATCAAGCATTGCAGAATTGAATTTTGGTAGTGACTTGACAACTCGTAATGCCTCTGTGTCAAGGTCGGGATGTACTCCTTTTATAATTTTGACATTTCCGATAGTGCCGTCAACTTTTACCTGAAATTGAATTACCACACGACCTTGAATTTGCTCATCTATTGCCGTTGGTGGATAAGCAAGATGCCGGGAAATCCATTCCATTAGCTTTTGTTCACCTCCCGGAAAAGTTGCAGGCGTATCAACGAAAGATACTTTGTTTGTACTGTCGGGCATTTCGCCGACAATAACTACCTCATTAGAATCAATTTCGCCTTTTTTTACAGAAACAACATCTTCTACGGGTGGCAGTTCACCTTCCTTTGCAAGACTGTCAACAGTATCTATTTGCTCTATAGGTGCCGAAGGTTCACCTTGTAACGTATTACTTGACTTATTTGATGATGTGCCGTTGCATCCCGACAAAAGAATCAGACCTGCTGAAATACCGGCGAGAGTAACGGCTTTACCTGCGAGGGAGCGGGCACGAAGCTGTTTCTCCAAATAATGCACTTCGGCTTCGCATTTGGGGCATGTGCCGAGGCAGTCGCCTTTGTAGCGACATTCAGAAGTGATATACTCGATGTCGTTTGCTTCGGCTATCTGCCGGCGAATCTCTTTCAAGATTTTGCAAGTCTGTTTTCCTCGTACCATAGTCAATGTCTGCGTATTTGGTAGGTAAATAAATCGAAGTTGTCGAAACCGAGGGTTTCAAGTCTGGAACGGCTTGCCGTGCGGTCGGTTTCTGTGTTGAAATCAGGTATTAACGGTAAGCGGATTATGCAGTCTTTTTGTCTCCCCGAATCAGCTATCAGCCGGAGATTGTCAAGAACAAGGTCGTTTGATTGTCCGGTGTAGCTGTTGTATATCGCAGGGTTCATATCCTTGATGTCGATAATCAGGGTGTTGACCACCGGGAGCAATACCTCAATGTTGACTGATGGTACGTTGAGCGAAGTTTCCAAATTGAGCCGCCATACAGGAGCGCACAGTTCGCGGAACTCCCGGATAAACTGCGGACGCAAACATGGTTCTCCGCCGCCGAAAGTCACACCTCCGTTTGTGGCGATGAAATAAAGCTCGTCGATGCGCACTTCATCATATAGCGATTGCGGTGTATATTCTTTGAATTTTCCACTATCGGCAAGCGATTGCGGATTTAGGCAATATTGGCAGCGGAGCGGACAGCCGTGGAAAGCGACGAGCGTAGTAACACCATCGCCGTCAGTTGAGAGGCGATGTCGTGCAATTCCTATTATTTTCACCGACTGCTTCACGTAACTAATTACCTTAATTTACACAAAATTACGCATTTTACTTGAAAGAATTGCGATTTTGGTGCGGAAATAATTTAAGAACTAACGATTTGATGATTTAGATTATGGGGAAGACAATAAAACAAGTCCATTGTGAACGCAAGCACCCGTTTATAAATACATCATGGAATTATTCCAAATTCCATTTTTTATCCCTACTTTTGTAAGTGAAAAGCACACTATTCTTCTATACGTCATGCATACGCAGATAAAAATTATTTCTGTTACCTATTTGTTGCTTGCAAACACACAAATCTATTTATACAACTATAAATCAAGAATATAACATTGTGCATTGGTTGGTAGCCCACTATAACTACACGCTTCGCTTCCGTAGTTGTGGGCTCTCCCGAGGGGCTGGGCTTTGCCCCGTCCCACTTATGGCTCTGCCCTAAGAACCCGGTCGGAGGCTGTCAGCCCCCAACACCCCTGACCAAAGAGTGACCCTCTCTTTGGAATCTCCGCTCAGAGGTCTCGACCCCTGAGAACCCCGAGCAGGAAGTGACCCTCTCCCTGCACCCTACGATTAAGGCTCCGCCCTAATAACCCTTTCCCTATTGCAAATCTGTAAACATCATCATGCCTATGGCACAGAAGACATCCATCAACATCAAGCCCTGCAACATCGGAAGCAGCGAGGCGCACAACAGGCGGACAGCGGAATACCTCGCACATATCGGCAAGGAAAAGTTCTATGTCCGCACCGACCTCATGGCGGCAAACGAGACATGGGTAGCACCTGATTTCGGCGGCACATCGCTGTCGGAACGCTACAATCAGATAGCCGCGATGGTAAAGGAGAAGACAGGTCGGGCGATGCAGACCAAAGACCGGGAGCGTGTGAACAAGAAGACCGGGAAGGTGACCGTCGTGCGCGGCAGCACTCCGCTCAAGGAGGGTGTCGTGGTAATCAAGGATGATACCACGATGGAGCAGTTGCAGCATTTCTGCGAGGTGTGTAAGGAGCGTTGGGGAATCACGGCACTGCAAATCTTCATCCACCGTGACGAGGGGCATTACGGCACTCCCGGAGATACCGCCACATGGAAGCCCAACCTTCACGCCCATATAGTATGGGACTGGATGAACCACGACACCGGGAAATCCTGCAAGCTGGACGAGAAAGCCATGAGCGACATGCAGACGCTTTTGGCTGAGTGTCTTGATATGGAAAGGGGCAGCTCAAAGGAGCAGACGGGAAAGGAGCATCTTGAACGCGCTGACTTCATTCTTGCCAAGCAGAAGCAGGAA
>NZ_DXVR01000019.1:25315-41817 GCF_019417265.1 Bacteroides sp. | reverse complement strand
TAGCGCACCTGCTTTGGGAGCAGGGGGTCCCAGGTTCGAATCCTGGTACCCCGACGTAAGAGAGAGAGGCTTTAAAGGCCTCTTTTTTAATTTTGTAAGATATGGAAGACTTCATAAGTTCGCATATGCATGTTGAGGTCGGTCGCGGCCAAAGCCTGTTGAATCGGAAAATGATTTTCAGGATTCTCGGCATACTTCTCTATCTTGAGGGTATGATGTTTTTGGTATGTACGTTTGTATCCCTTTTGTATGGGGAGAGTGATTATATATACTTTGTATATTCACTATTGATAAATGTAGGTGTCGGCAGTGTTTTGTTGTTTTTAGGGAAAAATGCCGACAAGAATCTGTCGCGCAGGGATGGTTATTGCATCGTTGCGTTCACATGGCTGTTTTTTACGCTGTTCGGTATGCTTCCGTTCTATATCAGCGGCAGTATTCCTTCAGTGACTGATGCTTTTTTTGAAACCATGTCCGGTTTTACCACCACAGGCGCATCCATACTTGATAATATTGAATCCCTGTCACACGGTATTCTGTTCTGGCGCAGTTTCACACAGTGGATAGGAGGTTTGGGAATAGTATTCTTCACTATAGCTATACTTCCGATTTTCGGGGTGGGAAATCAGGTACTTTTCTCTGCTGAGGCCACCGGAGTGAATCATGATAAGATTCATCCCAAAATAAGTAAAATGGCTAAAGGTTTGTGGATGGTATATCTTGTTCTTACTGTAGTTGAGGCTTTTTTGCTGTGGGGAGGGGGTATGAACGTTTTCGATGCTATATGTCATTCGTTTACATCGACTGCAACAGGCGGATTCTCTACCAAGCAGAACAGCATAGCTTATTGGAATTCTCCTTTCATAGAATATGTCATCACGATATTTACATTGTTAGCTTCCATAAACTATTCGCTGTACTTTCTTATATTCAAGGGTAAAACGTGGCATTGGCTAAAGGATATGGAAACAAGATTTTTCCTGATGTCGGTAGGTGTAGTTACTGCCATTATAACCTTGGCGTTGTATTTCATAAAAGGTTATGGACTTGAACTGGCATTCCGTCGTGCATTTTTTCAGGTTGTTACTATTCATACATCTTGCGGATATGCCACTGACGATTATTCTCTTTGGCCTCATTTCACAATAGTGCTGATTGTGTATATAATGTTTGCCGGAGGATGTACCGGTTCTACAGCCGGAGGTGTAAAGTCGATGCGACTTCTGATAATACTTCAGAATGTGAAAAACGAGTTCAACAGGCTTATGCATCCGCGTGCCGTTCTTCCGGTGAAGGTAAACGGTCAGTCTGTTTCTCCTTCTACAATATCTACTGTTACCACTTTTGCCATGCTTTATATCATAAGTACATTTGTAGGATGGTTTGTCCTTATGGTTCTTGGGCTTGAAATGGTTGAAGCTTTGGGTATTGCCGTGTCGAGCATAGGTAACGTAGGTCCGGGATTTGGTAGCTTCGGCCCTGCATTCTCATGGAGTGCACTCCCTGAAGCGGCAAAATGGGTTTCTTCGTTCCTTATGCTGATAGGACGATTGGAACTGTTCGGCATATTGCTGATGTTCGCACCGAGTTTTTGGGAAAAAAGATAATAAGCTGTTTTAGCAAAAAAATCAAGCAAGCTTGTTTTTCTGCATTAAACTTTCCGTATATTTGCGTCTGTACCATATAACTTAAATAATAATGAAAGAAATTACAGTAAGAAAAATTGCTGGCGGAATGCCTTCAGCCGAGGAGGTAATTAAACTGATGGATGCTGCTTCGGTTGGTTTCAATCCGATAGACGTGGTCAATTGGGCCGATTTCCCTTATTGCCCGGGTGTAAAATTCAGGGTAGCCCATACGGGAGAAGCGATATTGATAAACTACATGGTTACTGAAGCGAGCGTAAGAGCTATGGCTCCGGCCGACCAGGGCAGAGTATGGGAAGACTCATGCTGTGAGTTTTTCGTACGTGCCGAAGGTGAAGATGAGTATTATAACTTCGAGTGCAATTGTGCCGGAACATTGCTTGTGAATTTCGGTAAGAAAGGCGACAGACATCATGCGCCTGAAAGTGTGCTTGCAAATGTGAAGAGATGGTCTTCGTTAGGCAGGGAACCTTTTGAGGAACGTATCGGTGAATCTTCGTGGGAACTTTCTTTGGTAATTCCTGCCACTTCATTGTTTAATCATGATATAAAGGATTTATCAGGAATTACTCTTCGCGGTAATTTCTATAAGTGTGGCGACTTGCTTCAGACTCCGCATTTCCTTTCATGGAGTCCGATAGACTTACCTCAGCCTTGTTTCCACTGTCCTGAGTTCTTCGGAAAACTGGTTTTTGAGAAATAGTTCAGTTGTAGAATATAAATAAATGGTCATATCATACTCTTGAATGTGGAGTGGTGATATGACCATTTTTATTACGTGTTGTTTGCAGTTTCAGCGAACATGTAGTGAACATCGAATGAACGCCTGCTGAACGTGTTCACAGCGTGTTCATCAGCCGTTCACTGGATGGTATTCTTAAAGTGCTTAAATCATGATATAATTGTTGCGACTATCTTTCGTGCTCCTCCGGAATATCTGAATTCGCAAAGGTATATTCCTTGCCATGTTCCAAGATTTAGGCGACCGTTGCTGATAGGAATAGTGAGCGAAACCCCTGTCAGACTTGATTTTGCATGGCTTGGCATGTCGTCCTCACCTTCGTCCGTATGGCTGTAATACGGTTCGTTAGTCTTTACCAGGCGATTGTAAATCTGTTCCATATCAGAACGTACGCTTGGGTCATAGTTTTCGTTTATGCTGAGTGCACAGCTTGTATGTTTGACAAAAAGGTTAAGAATTCCCTGCTCAGGCAGAGTAGGGAGATTCTTCATAATTTCTTGGGTGACAAGGTGGAAGCCTTTCCTTTTTGGGGTTAAAGAAAATTCAACTTGCTGTACCATGATGTTATTTCTTTAACCATTTGTCCAACCATGCAAAGAATGTGCGCTGCCACAATACTCCGTTTTGTGGTTTCAGTACCCAGTGGTTTTCGTCAGGGAAGACAAGAAGCTGTGCTGGTACTCCTCTCAGCTTGGCTGCATTGAAGGCTGCCATTCCCTGTGATGCGAGGATGCGGTAGTCTTTCTCGCCATGGATGCAGAGGATAGGAGTATCCCATTTCTCAACAAAGAGGTGAGGAGAGTTGGCATAGCTACGTTTGACTGCAGGGTTTTCTGTTTCCCAATATGCACCTCCCAGATCCCAGTTTGTAAACCAAAGCTCTTCTGTTTCAAGATACTGCTGCTCCATGTTGAAGAAACCGTCGTGAGCGATGAAGGCTTTGAAACGCTTGTTGTGATGTCCGGCAAGCCAATAAACCGAGTAACCTCCGAAACTTGCGCCAACGCAGCCCAAACGGTCTTTGTCCACATATGGCTCTTTTGCTATATCATCAATAGCACTCAGATAGTCGTCCATACAGTGCCCGCCGTAGTTGGTGCTGATGTCTTCCAGCCATTCCATTCCGAAGCCCGGAAGACCGCGTCTGTTTGGAGCTATGATTATATAGTCATTGGCTGCCATAATCTGGAAGTTCCATCTGTAGCTCCAGAACTGGCTGACAGGGCTTTGAGGTCCACCCTGGCAGAACAGAAGGGTAGGGTATTTCTTGTTAGGGTCAAAATCTGCGGGATAGATAACCCATGATAGCATCTGCTTTCCGTCCACAGTCTTTGTCCATCTTGGCTCAACTTTGCCGGTTTTAAGCTGGCTGAATATATGGTCGTTCTCTTTTGTGATACGGTTTACTTTGTTGTTCTCATTCAGTGCTACAGTATAAAGCTCGTCTGCCTCGCTTATCGAGTGACGTTTTGTCAACAGTTGGCCGTCGTTGAGCAATGCCACTGAAGCGTAGTCGTACATACCGTCAGTAAGCTTGTTTACTTCGCCATTTAGGTTTGTACTGTAAATCATGCTTGTGCCATGCCATACACCTGTGAAGTAGAGAGTCTTGCTGTCATTTGCCCAGCAATAAGTGTCTACACCAGATTCAAATGATTCTGTGACATATGATTTCTTTCCGCTTGCAAGTTCCATCACACAAAGACGGTTGCGGTCGCTTTCATATCCGTCGCGCTCCATGCTCTGCCATGCTATCATTGTTCCGTCAGGCGAGAACCGGGGATTTGTGTCATATCCCATGTTCTTGTCATTTGCATCTTCTTTGCAGAGGTTTCTTGTTTCCTTGCTTTCTATGTTGTAGAGATAGATGTCGGAGTCTGTAGAAACAGAATATTCCAGTCCTGTTTTTTTGCGGCATGTATATGCAATCTGTTTAGAATCGTTGCTCCATGCCAATTGTTCAATACCTCCGAAAGGTTTCATTGGCGATTCGAATGGCTCGCCTTCCATTATATCAGTGGCTGTGCCTACTTTGTTTCCGTCAAAATCGGCTACGAAAGGATGAGGAACAGTCTGTACCCATTCATCCCAGTGTTTGTACATAAGTTCGTCTATCACCATACCAGTAGCTTTATCCAAGTCGGGATATTTGTCCACAGTACGTTCTCCGTATTTCACCTGCGAAATGAACAGAACCTTGCTGCCGTCAGGTGAGAAACTGAAACCGTCTATTCCGCCTTCATAATCAGACAGCTGTCTGCGCTCTGTTCCGTCAGCATTCATTTCCCAAATCTGACCGTTTGACAAGAATGCTATTTTCTCGCCATTCTTAATCCATGCCGGTTCGTATTCGCTTGCAGATGTAGTAGTAAGGAGTGTGTTTTCGCTACCGTCTGAATTCATTATATATATGACAGTATGGCTTTTATTCTCTTTCACACTGTAGTAAGAAACTGTGTATGCTATCTTCTTACCGTCCGGTGATACAGTAGAGCTACCTATTCGTCCCATAGCCCAGAGAGCCTCAGGAGTGAGGCGTCCGTTCTCGATGCTTATTTCCTGCTTGCCGATGATTGATGCTTCATTTTCGGCCGACTTTTCAGTGCTTACGCATGCTGATGTTGCCAACATAAGTGTAGCGGCAGTCATTGTGATTAGATTTTTATTCATGATTATTATAATTAGTATTTACGAAAAAAATATTGTCATCCAGAGATTAATGCGTGTTATCCCTGAATGACAATATTATATGATTGTCAGATGATTATTTCTTGTTCATTCTTTCCTGACGCTCTTTCTGAAGGCGTTCCTGCTCTTTCTGCAGAGCCTCAAGTCTTGACAACAGACTGCTCTGTTTCATCTGTGAAGGATTCTTCTTGTTTGCTTCAAGCTGTGCAAGAAGTTTCTTTTCGTCAGTAACCTTGTACATAACCCATGTAGTAAGGATACCAATCAAGCTTGATACGAAGTAGTAGTAGCTAAGTCCTGATGCATATTCATTGAATATGAAGAAGAACATAACCGGCATGATATACATCATCCACTTCATAGTAGCCATCTGAGGGCTGTCGCCCATGTTTTGCTGTTTCATCATAACCAACTGGTTGATGATTGTTGTAACGCTGAACAGCAAACAGAACAGACTCAGGTGATTGCCGAGGAGAGGTATAGATGTACTCCAGCTAATCAAATCGTCGTATGCCGAAAGGTCGTCTGCCCAAAGGAAACTCTGCTGGCGCAACTCTATCGCATTCGGAACAAAGAAGAACAATGCCATGAATACAGGAGTTTGAAGCAGCATAGGCAGACATCCTCCCATCGGGCTTACTCCGTACTGGCTGTAAAGAGCCATTGTTTCCTGTTGTTTCTTCAATGCATCTTCCTGTTTCGGATATTTCTGGTTAATCTTCTCAACATATGGTTTCAAAGCTCTCATCTTTGCTGACGAGATGAATGATTTCCATGTTGTAGGAAGAACCAGAATTTTTACGATGATAGTCATAAGCAGGATAACCATACCCATGCTCAATCCCCAGCTTGACAGCCAGTCGAACAGGTTGATTGTGAACCAGCGGTTAATCCAGCGGATAATAGGCCATCCTAAATATACGAGGTCTTCAAGTTCCTGATCTTTATCAGCAAAACTCAAATCGTTACTTGCAAGAAGAGTCTTGAAATGGTTAGGACCGAAATAGAACTGGAAATTGCTTGGCTGTGTTCCCGTAGGGTCGAAGGCTGTCTGCATGTCTGCATGATAGTTCTTCATGTAGCCGCTGCCTTTTTGTTCCATTTTTGATTCCAAAGTAGCATTCTCAAAGTTCTTTTCTGCCATGAACACACATGAGAAATATTGATTTTTGAAAGCTACCCAGTCAAGAACTTCTTTTATTGATTCTTTTTCATCTTTGGCCTTGTCAAGATTATCGAAACTGTCATCAACAGGTTTGTATGTCAAAGATGTGTACTGTTGCTCGAAAGTATAACCTTTCTCCATCTGGCGTGCTCTCTGCTTCCAGTCTATTGTCATGGTCTTGACAGAAGGAGAGAAGAAATTCTGCATTCCTGTGGCCTGAACAGTAAAGTTCACCATGTATGAGTTCGGAATAAGCTTGTAGCAGAAATCCAGATGACCGCCATTTGCAGCATTCAGGCGCATTGTTACTGTGCTGTCTGTTACGTTTGTCGCATCGAAGTACATCTGGCTACTCATGATGTTTTCATTTTTGCCCTCAAAACCTATATTGAGTGATGCATCAGTGCCGTCAAACAAAACAAGCGGTTCTTTCTTCTGGTCCTTATATTCTTTTAATACAGCTTTGCTTACACGTCCTCCCTTGTTTGATATCGTAACATCAATAAGGTCGTTACTCAATGTGATAAACTGCTCTGTACCTTTCGAAGCATTGAAGAATGTAGAAGTGGAGTCAATCATCATTGCTTTCTGCTCTGCAGCAGCTTCCTGCTTCTTCATCAATTCTTCTTTCTGCTTGATTACCTGTTGTATAGAATCCTGATAATGTTGCGCACGAGCTCTTTCTTCCTGATTAGGTGTATTATAGATACCGAATCCGATAATCACGGCACCAATCATAACGAAGCCTACTAACGTGTTTTTGTCCATTTTCTCTTAGTAGTTTATTTTATTACTTTTCAATTGCGGCTTTAATGAATGCCAGGAACAATGGGTGTGGTTTCAGTACTGTACTGCTGTACTCTGGGTGGAACTGAACACCAACGAACCATTTCAATGCAGGTATTTCCACGATTTCAACCAGGTCTGATTCAGGGTTGATACCTGTACATTTCATTCCGGCTTTTATATATTCTTCCTTATAGTCATTGTTGAACTCATAGCGGTGACGGTGACGTTCCTGAATGTGTTCGCTCTGATAAGCTTCGTAAGCTTTTGAATCTTTGTCGAGTACGCATTCATAAGCTCCCAAACGCATTGTGCCACCCATGTTAGTAACAGATTTCTGTTCTTCCATGATGTCGATAACGTTATGAGGAGTCTTTTCGTCCATTTCACGGCTGTTTGCATCTTCGTAGCCAAGTACGTTTCTTGCAAACTCAATAGCCATACACTGCATACCAAGGCAGATACCGAATGTAGGAACATTGTGTGTACGGCAATACTTGATAGCAACGAACTTACCTTCGATACCACGCTGTCCGAATCCCGGGCAGATGATAACTCCGTCCATGTCTTTCAGAGCTTCAGCAATATTGTCGTCAGTAAGTTTCTCGCTGTTTACGAAATGAATATCAGCCTTGCGGTCGTTGTATGTAGCAGCCTGTGACAATGCTTCAAGGATTGATTTGTATGCATCCTGCAAATCGTATTTACCAACAAGAGCAATTCTTACCTTTTCTGTTGCATTGTATCTGCGGTTCAGGAAGTCTTTCCATGGGCCAAGGCTTGGAGTTTCGCCTACAGGCAATCCCATCTTTTCAAGGATTGTAACATCAAGTTTCTGCTCCTGCATACGGAGAGGAACTTCGTAGATAGTAGGCATATCCTTTGACTGGATTACAGCATTCTCGTCAACATTGCAGAACAATGCAACTTTCTTTCTCAATCCAAGGCTCAGTTCATGCTCTGTACGCAACACGAGGATATCTGGCTGGATACCTACAGACTGAAGTTCTTTTACAGAGTGCTGCGTAGGTTTAGTCTTAAGCTCTCCTGCAGCTGCAAGATAAGGAACATAAGTCAGGTGAACGCATAAAGCATTTCTGCCAAGTTCCCATTTCAACTGGCGGATACTTTCAAGATATGGCAATGATTCGATATCGCCAACTGTTCCTCCGATTTCAGTGATAACGAAGTCGAACTGGTTCTTGTTGCCAAGTAATTTTACATTACGTTTGATTTCGTCAGTGATGTGAGGGATAATCTGGATAGTCTTACCCAAATAGTCACCACGACGTTCTTTGTCGATTACACTCTTGTAAATACGTCCTGTAGTAATGTTGTTGGCCTTTGTTGTCTGGATGCCAAGGAAACGTTCGTAGTGTCCAAGGTCAAGGTCAGCTTCATGTCCATCAACTGTCACGTAGCATTCTCCGTGCTCATACGGATTAAGAGTACCCGGGTCAATGTTGATATACGGGTCGAACTTTTGGATAGTTACGCTGTAGCCTCTTGCTTGCAGCAATTTACCTATTGAAGATGAAATGATACCTTTACCTAAAGAGGAGGCAACACCACCTGTTACGAAAATGTACTTTGTTTCTGCCACAATAATGTATGTTTAAAAATTTGTTTCAAATAAGAACTATTTCTACAAGTGTGCAAAATTATAAAAAAAAGCCGAAAGTCAAGTGATAAAAAGCCAAAACATTGAAAATACTGTATTAGGTTTCCTATTGTATTACATATTTCTATAGAATTTAATATTCACTGAATGAAATATATTGTATTTTTGCATTTAGTTTATAACACAAAAAATAATGAAAACATTAACAGCTCTATTTTTATTGGTATCTTTATTTATCAACAGTCTGTTTGCGAGTCTTGTAGGCAATTCAGATTATGAACTTGATTCTTTGGCTCTGAAATCTAAAACCGGAATTCCGTCAGATTCTATTATAGATATTGATTCTCTATTGAATGATACTGTCTTGTTTAAGGAGGTATCATCTGACACTTTGATTAATTCTGATTCATTGATTAATGCAGACACATTAAATATAACTTCTGGGGGTAAAGTTTTGTCCGATACCGTAGTGGTCAAGAAAAATACGGTGTCAAAACCTTCAGCGCCTAAGAAACCGGTTGTTGTAATACCTAAGTCTGTAATAGAATTGAATAAGATTTATTCTGATTACAGAAAATATTCGGAATGGGCGCAGGACAGATGGGATGACATTTACTTATCTCTTTCCGACATTCAAATGAAGTCGGATTATTATAAGTTTGTAGTTCCACTGACATATTATTCGAAAGCTTTTGAAGAAGCATCTACAGTTGAAAAATGGTATCCTAAGGATATTCTGGTTGAAGATTCGGTAAGAAAGGCTGCTGCTCTTGAGAAAGGTATGCCGCATATGCCTATTTCATCAGAACTTGACAGACGCATAAACAGACAATTGTTGGATTTTTATGTTAACTATCCGGAGCTTGTACTGAAAAACGAAACAAGTCTTGACAGTCTTGATTTCCTTTCGTATGAAGATATGACTTCTGCTTATAAAGAAGATGATATAATAAGTCTGATTGATAACAACGCCGGATTTGCCCAAATGGCCGAGTCTGAGTTATTGGTTTTAAAGCCGAATTTCTGGACATATGGTGGAAACGGATATCTTCAGTTCTCTCAAAACTATATCTCTGAGAACTGGTATAAGGGTGGTGAAAGCACAAAATCATTTCTTTCCGGTTTTACATGGCAGATTAAATATGATGACAAGCAGAAAACTCAGTTTGAAGGAAAGTTGGAATGGAAATTGGGCTTTATTACAGCTCCTTCTGATACAGTTCACTCGTACAAGGCCAATAATGACTTGTTGCGTCTTACATCGAAGTTAGGTTATAAGGCTATACAAAACTGGTATTATACGCTTTCTGCCGAATTCCAGACTCAGTTCTTCTCCAATTATGCTACAAATTCTGATAATCTGGTTTCAGCGTTATTTTCTCCTGCTACTCTTAACGTCGGTCTCGGTATGGACTACAAGTTTGTGAAAGATGGTAAGGTTAATTTGTCTGTCCTGCTTAACCCAATAAACTACACTTTATACAGTATCATGGATGACAGGCTGAACCCGACCAAATTCAATATTAAGGAAGGGCACAAACGGGAAAACGAGATAGGTTCTCGTATTAATGCGACTTTAACGTGGAAGATAATTCCATCATTGCTCTGGGAATCTAAATTCTCTTATACGACAAATTATGAGAAAGTATTCAGCGAATGGGAAAATACTTTTACCTTTGTTGTAAATAAATATTTGTCTACCAAACTGTTTATGCACGGAAGGTATGATGATGGAGTATCTAAGGATCCGGATGAAAGCTATTTCCAGTTCCAGGAGTTGTTTAGCTTCGGGTTGAATTATACATGGTAATTTATTTGATTGAAGAATATGTTTGAAATACCGACTTTTGTAGAAGTTTTAGATTTTATCGGAACGTTTGCCTTTGCCATCAGTGGCATTCGTCTGGCGTCTGCCAAGAGTTTTGACTGGTTCGGTGCATATGTTGTAGGTCTTGCCACAGCCATAGGAGGCGGAACATTGCGCGATTTGCTTCTTGATGTCACTCCGGCATGGATGACCGACCCTATATATCTTATATGTACTGCGATGGCGATGTTTTTCGTTATTCTGTTCCGTCAGTATCTGATAAAGCTGAACAATACGTTCTTCCTTTTCGACAGTGTCGGTCTGGCACTGTTTACTGTGGTAGGTGCCACAAAAAGTCTTGACCTTGGATATCCTTTTTGGGTTGCAATAATTATGGGTAGTATAACCGGAGCTGCTGGTGGAGTAATCCGTGATGTGTTTATAAACGAGATTCCTCTTATTTTCAGGAAAGAGATTTATGCTATGGCATGTGTTGTGGGAGGAATAGTACTTTGGTTGTGTTATCTTATCGGACTTGAAAACTATATATCACAGATAGTTTGTGGAGCAACAGTCTTTATTGTACGCATTATAGCAGTGAAATACAAAGTGACATTGCCAATACTGAAAGGTGAACCGGAAAATGACAAATAAGATATTACTCCTTTTAGTGGTGGCGTTGATTAATACCGCTACGGTATTTTCATCGAAGACAGATTCCTTGCGTATAGACAGCCTGCTTAATGCTTCTTCAGAGAGAAGTTATAAAATGGATAGCGAACGCTTGCTGTTCTTTGCTAAATCTTTTATTGGAACTCCATACAAAGGTGGAACATTGGATTCAGGTAGGAATGAAACTCTTATTGTGCGTACAGATTCGTTGGACTGTACAACATATGTTGAAACCGTATTGGCGTTATATCTGTCATCGTTCAAGGATAATCCGGGATATAATGACTTTTCGGAAGCATTAAGATATATAAGGTATAGAGGAGGAGTGACAGACGGTTATGCCTCGCGTCTGCATTATTTCTCAGACTGGGCTTCTGATAATGAAAAGAAAGGTATATTGCGGGAAGTGACACAGGAAGGTGAACACGACGTAAGAATCTGTTCGTTGAATTATATGACAACGCATTCTAATCTGTACAGGCAACTAAAAGATAACGATTCTTTAATATCGGAGATTAGCAAGGTGGAGAAATCATGGATTGATTATAAGATGCCTTATGTCCCCAAAAGTGTTCTTAATTCGTCTAAGCCTGATTTGCCTGTTGAAGATGGAGATATCCTGGCTTTGACCACAAATATTTCTGGGCTTGATGTCCTTCATTTGGGATTCGCGTTATGGATAGACGGACGTTTGCATCTGCTTCATGCATCCTCTCTTCACGGGAAGGTTATTATTGACACATCAACAATATTCGATTATCTGAAGAACAGAAACAAGCATACCGGAATAAGAGTTCTAAGGGTAAAATAATAAGCGGTTACACTTCTATAGAGAAGTAAAACCGCTTATTATTTTATCTATATTACCACTGTTTATTTGATGATTGTCATCTCGTCAATCAGATGTCCTGCACCTGCAAACTTGTCGATGATAAACAGTGTGTATCTGATGTCAACACATGCGGCACGCTGCAACTGAGGGTTGTAGGCAATGTCGCCTGTAAGTCCTTCGTAGTTACGGTCGAACCCTGTTCCTATCAGCTCGCCTTTGCTGTTGAATACAGGAGAACCGGAGTTACCTCCTGTATTGTCTGTTCCTGTAGCAAAACATATAGGCATGCGTCCGTCAGGCATTGCGTATGGATCGAAATCTTTCTTTTCATACAGTTCCTTAAGTTTTGCAGGAACAACGAATTCAGGGTTGTTAGGGTCTTCTTTTTCCATAACACCTTTCAGTGTTGTGTAGTACAAATATTCCATTCCGTCTTCCGGTTCGTAAGAACCAATCTTGCCGTAAGTAAGTCTCAGGGTAGAGTTGGCATCAGGATAAACCGGTGTGCCGTTCTTGGCTTTCAGTTCAAGCATTCCTGCCACCCATGTCTTGTGGGCAAGATTGTATGCGTTTGTTTCGGCTTTCATTGCATTTGATGTAGCGTTGTATCCGTCCTTTACAGACTTGGAATATTGTACCATCAGGTCTTCACGAAGAGTCTTGATGTCTGATTTCTGAAGGAATGCATCAAGTGCAGCCTGACTTCTGAAGATAGATTTATCGAAACATGCATCAACAAAAGCATCTGTGTTTCCACCGAAGTTTTCACCTATCTGCTTGAAAATGCTTATGCGCTGTTCTGCCGGAATTAGTTTTGCGTAAAGAGCTATAAGCTGTTTTGAAACCTTACGGTCTACTTCCGGATTGTAGTCCTTGTTGTAGAACTTCTTGTAAGCTTCTTTCAGGTTTTCTGTTTCTTCCTTTATTGCTTTCTTGTCATTTGCTTCGAGAGCGTTACGGAGTGCGTCTGTGTCAGGAACCTTGTAGAACTCTGTTCCCAGCATTAGCGCTTCGTAGATAGCCTGCTGATGATAAACGGCATTTCTGCGTTTTGCCACTATTGAGCGGATAGCATCAAAGGCTTCCTTGTAACTGTTGTTGCCTGTTTCACGGCCATATTCCAGAAGGTGTTCCTGCTGTTCTTTCTTCTTGTCGAGAACTTTCAGCTTAATGAGTCCTTCGTTCATTCCTATGGCGTTCTTCCAATAGTTGGCAGACGATGCGTATTTGGCAGCATACTGTATGCGTGTCTTTGCATCCTTAGCCATTTCTTCTCCAAGCACTCTAAGACGTACGCCGCGGATAGTGTCGCGCATGAAGTTTGTGGTTTGCATGCGTTCTTCCACTTCGTCGCTTATCATGTATCTCCAGTTTCTTCCAGGGAATCCCATTACAAAAGTAAAGTCACCCTCTTTCACACCTTTCAGGTTGATAGCGATATGTTTCTTCACTTTCAGAGGAGTGTTTGTTGCACTATAGTTGGCTGGTTTGCCATCCTTGTCGGCATAGATACGGAAAATAGAGAAGTCGCCACAATGGCGAGGCCACATCCAGTTGTCTGTATCGGCTCCGAACTTTCCTATTGATGAAGGAGGCACGCCAACCATACGGATATCCTTATATACTGTCTTTACGAAAAGATAGTATTTGTTGGCTCCATAGAAAGGCTTGAGTTCCAGAACTGTAAATTCGTCTGTCTTGATTTTCTCTTTCTTGGCAAATCTTGCAGCCACTTTAGAAAGATATGATGGTGACAGGTAGTTCAGCCCTTCCGGGTCTTCATCTTTCTTGAGTTGTTCCTTGACGTAATTTGTGACATCAAGTATCTTGTCGATAAATGTGATTGTAAGTCCTTCGCAAGGCAATTCCTGTTCGCGTGTCATTGCCCAAAAGCCGTCTGTCAGATAGTCGTGCTCTACAGAGCTGTGCTGCTGTATGTAGCCGTAACCACAATGATGGTTGGTAAGAACAAGACCTTCGGCTGAGATTACTTCGCCTGTACATCCGCCACCGAAGTGTACCACTGCATCTTTCAGCGATATGTTGTCTGGTGAATAAACATCGTCTATGCTGATGTCAAGCCCCATATCGTACATTACTGCTGCATTCTGTTTTTTCAGGTCGGTCAGCATCCACATTCCCTCGTCGGCATGTCCGGCGAGGGTGAATGTGGTGAGTAGTGATAGTAATATAGTTTTTTTCATTATTCTACGATTGTCATTTCGTCAATAAGATTCTTGCATCCTCCGAGTTTTTCTACAATGAAGAGAACATAACGGATATCCACTGCGATACAACGCTGAAGGTTGTTGTCGAAGTTGATGTCGCCGCTCAGTGATTCCCAGTTACCGTCGAATGCACAACCGATAAGCTCTCCGTTGCCGTTCATTACAGGTGAACCAGAGTTACCGCCTGTGATGTCGTTAGTAGTAAGGAAGCATGTAGGCATTTCACCGTTTGCCATAGCGTAACGTCCGAAGTTCTTTGTAGAGTAAAGTTCTTTCAGTTTTGCAGGAACCACGAATTCAGGATTCTGTGGGTCTTCTTTTTCCATTACACCTTTCAGAGTAGTGTAGTATTTATAGTGTACACCGTCTTTAGGATCGTATGGCTTGACATTTCCGTAGGTCATACGGATAGTGAAGTTTGCATCCGGTGCTTTTGGCTCCGGTGCATACATTTCGCAAAGTCCTCTCACGTATGCCTTGTGCAACAGGTTAATACCTTTGCTTGCCTCTTTAAGCTTTTCTGAAAGTTTCTTGCTCATTTCAGCCTTAGCTTCAGAGTACTGTACCATAAGGTCGTTTTCGATAGCTTCTACAGTAGGATTGCTGATGAACTTGTTGAAGTTTTCTTCATTAGCGAAGATAGAGTTGTTGTAGCAAGCGTCAATATATGCGTTATAGTCGCCGTTGAATTTTGCCTTGATAGTTTCGTAGAATTTAGGAAGAGCGTCTGCTGGAACTTTAGAAGCGTAAAGAGGAATCAGGACTTTTGCTACCTTACGGTCAACTTCGTGATCGTAGTCTTTGTTGTGTACATCTGCAAATTCTGCTTTAAGAGCTTCTACAGCCTTTTCGATGTCTTTCTTTTTGTTTTTCTCAAGAGCTTTCTTCAGATTGTTGAAGAGAGTGTAAGAAGATTCGAACTCGATACCTGTTCTGAATACTTCGCTGAAATAAGTTGACTGAGTGCGGATAGGTTCAACTGCCTTTACATACTCGTTGATTTTTTCAACTACACCCTGATAGTCGGCATTCTTCTTAGCCATAGCGAATTTTGCGAAACGTGCTTCCTGTTCAGCTTTTGTTTCAAGCACTTTGTTGTCGATGATTGCCTTGTTCATACCGATAGAGTTCTTCCAGTAGTTGCTTGAGCTTGCAAATTTGCTTGCATACTGGATACGAACCTTGTCGCTTGCAGCCATTTCTGCTCTCAACACATTCTGTCTTGCTTCGCGAACTTCAATTCTTGGAGTGTTTGTTCCGGTCATTCTCAGTTTCACTTCGCTTTCAGTCAGATAACGGCTTGTGCTTCCCGGGAATCCCATAATCATGGCATAATCACCTTCCTGAATACCTTTCAACGATATAGTAAGGTGTTTCTTTGCCTTCAATGGAATATTGTCCTTGCTGTAATCGGCCGGATTTCCGTTCTTGTCTGTATAGATACGGAACATAGAGAAATCGCCTGTATGACGAGGCCACATCCAGTTGTCTGTTTCACCACCGAATTTACCGATTGATGAAGGAGGAGCAGCCACCATACGGACGTCAGTGTAAGTCTTGATATAGAATACATAGAATCTGTTACCTTCGTAGAAAGGCAATGCCATTGTAGTGATTCCAGGAGCTTTCTTCAGGTCGCTCTTCTTAAGTTCGTCGGCAGCAATCTTTTTCAGATATTCGCTTCCGAATGATTCTGCTTCTTCTATCTTTCCCTTTTCGATATCTCTGTTTACTCTGTCTGTAACGTCAACTATGCGTTCCACAAACTTGAATGTCAATCCCGGAGTAGGGAGTTCTTCTTCCATACTCTTAGCCCAGAACCCGTCAGTAAGATAGTCATGTTCTACAGAACTGTGCTGCTGGATTGCATCATATCCGCAGTGATGATTGGTAAGGATAAGTCCGTTAGGAGAGATTATTTCGCCTGTACATCCTCTTCCGAAAATACCAACAGCATCTTTCAGGGTAATCTGTTCAGGATTGTAGATATCAGAAATGTTCATTTTCAAACCTTGTGCCTTCATCTTGTCAGCCAGATTCTGTTCTTTCATCAGCTGCAGAAGCCACATTCCTTCATCCGCCTTTGATGGCGTGAATACTGAGCACAGGAGTGCCAGTGCCAAAACTTTGATTTTCTTCATTTGACTATAGTTTTTGAATTGTTATTGTTTAAATTTTTCAAAAGTGACCATTTGGATGGAAAAACGCATACATTACTTTATCAAAGTAAAGTAAATAGGTTACAAAGATAACATTTAAGGATAAAATAAGTTCGTTTTTATGTTATAAAAATATTCTTTTTGTAACTAAATATG
>NZ_DXVR01000019.1:0-25305 GCF_019417265.1 Bacteroides sp. | reverse complement strand
AAATATGTTTATTTTCTATTTGTTTTCATCTTTTTTAAATGTATAATCGTCACGTATTTAGTATAATTTGTGATAAAAATTTTCATGGGTAGTCATAAAGACGCTACCTTTGCAACTGGAATAAATTCTTTTAATTCATATGTTTAGATTTGGTCTTATCTTATTATTTATTACTACATTAACTTCTTGCGGAAAGAAATTTAAGATAGATGGCATGACTTCCGTTTCAAGTCTTGACGGAAAAATGTTATTTGTTAAGGTTTTGTCTGGCGATCAGCTTGTCAGTGTTGATTCGGCAGAAGTGATACATGGCTATTTTCAGATGGAAGGCAAGATAGATTCTGTGGTATTGGCATCGTTATATATGGATGAAGAATGCATTATGCCGCTTGTCCTTGAAGAGGGAAATATCAATATTCAGATAAACAATATAGGGATTTCAATTAAGGGTACTCCGCTGAATGACAGTTTCAATGATTTTATCGAGGCAAAAACTGCTATAGACGATAAGGCGTATGAAGTTGAGAGGGAGGAAAGCCGCATGATTATGGATGGGGTTGACTTGAATACGGTTCAGTCGGAGATAGACAAGCAAAGAACAGAGGTAGCACAGCAAATGGATAATCTTGTGAAGACTTTCATTCAGAACAATTATGAAAATGTATTGGGCCCCGGAGTGTTTATAATGATAGGAAACTCATTGCCATATCCTTTTCTGACTCCTATGATGGAGGATATTGTGAAAGAGGCTCCTGAAGTTTTCAAGAATAATCATCTGATAAAAAACTATATCACATTGGCTCAAAAGTATAAGGATGGAGTCATGAATTGATGTGTCATACTATACCGGGGTAGGTATATATATCGTTGAGGGGAAAAGTTCCTAAATAATATTCCGGATTCCCTATTTACTTATAGGAAAAATCCGTTTTCAGAGTAAGATTTTCATTCTAATTTTGCTTTCGATAAAAAAGAAAGGAAAATAGAATATGAAAATCTTTATTTTTTTGTTTATACTGCTTTTGTCTGTTATGTCAAACAGTGTTTCTGCGCAGGTATCAGATGAAATGACTGCTGCAGAAAGAAAAGCTTTTCAGGAAAAGCTTGATAGTCTAATGTTCGTTGAGGCGGAGAAAGCCATTTTGGATAAAGACTTTACTCTTGAAGCGGATAAGGTTGAATTCAAATATGGTCAGACTGCTTTTGTAAATTCCAATACCAACTTCGTTTCTGTCAAAGGGGACAAGTCTGTGGTTCAGGTTGCATTCAATATTCCCGTTTCCGGTCCTAATGGAATCGGGGGAATAACTCTGGAGGGTAATGTATCTAATTATGAAATCAAAAAAGACAAGAGGGGTAATATCGATGTTACCATGAATGTGATGGGTACAGGTATATCAGCTATGGTGAATATCAGTTTGTATTCCGGTAGCAATAAAGCTTCTGTCACCATTTCGCCGAATTTTAATTCTAACAGGATAACCCTGACGGGGATTGTAGTCCCATCATTCAGAAGCAGGGTTTATAAAGGAAGTTCTATTTAATAACATTTTAAAAGAATACTAATATGAAAAAGTTATTATTTTACATTTGTCTGCCATTACTGGCAGTATCATGCGAGAAAAATCCGGATATGTCCGAACTGGATGCCGACCTGTCTGTTTATACAGATTATGACAGCAGTGTGGATTTTGGAACATACAAAACTTATTTTCTGCCGGACAGTATTCTTGAAGCCGGAAGTCATAAAGCCACTTACTGGAAGGATGACAACGCGATGAAGATTGTCAAAGCCGTTGAAACAGAGATGAATGCACGCGGATATGAAAGGATAACAGACCCTGAAAAGAAGGATGAGGCCGAGTTGGGTATTCAGTTGTCATATATCAATGAATCATATCAGATAGTTTCCGGAGGATATTTCGGAGGATGGTGGGACTACGGCTACTGGGGACCATGGTGGGGAGGATGGTACTATCCTTATCCGATAACCTATAATTACGACACAAACACTCTCGTAATGGAAATGGTAGATTTGACAGGCGATTCTGAAAGCAAGAATATTCCGGTGATATGGTATTCCAATGCTTCAGGGGCACAGTATAGCGGAATGTATAATCTGCAATTGCTTGTCAATTCCGTAGGACAGGCATTTAAACAATCGGAATATATTAAATGTAACAAATGATAGGAGGAACTGATAATGAAAACTATAAATACAATATTCAGAAGAGCTATTGTTCTTTGTTGTCTGGTTTGCGGTATTATGGTCACTGCAAATGCCCAATGGGATGTGCGTAAACTGAACTTGGTTATTGACTGGCAGATGAATGCTCCGTTCTCAACCGGTTATGCCGACAAGATAAGCGGATGGGGTATGAACTATGAGTTGAAATACAGAATAGCTCCACGATGGAACGTAGGTGTGTTTGCATCATTCCATACCAACCATCAGTATATTGGGCGACAGACTCTGCCGATATCTCCTACAGAGAGCCTGACAACAGACCAGCAGCGTTCCGCTTTCCAGGTTCCTTTCGGATTGGCTGCAAACTATACGCTGTATGACGGAAAGCATTTTGAACCGTATGTAGGTGTAAAAGCCGGAATCATGTATGCCAGAAATACTACATATTATGGAATAAACGGTCTTTATGACAAGGCTTGGGGCGGCTATATATCTCCGGAAATAGGTTTCAATATTTACCCTTGCAAAACCAAGAACTGGGGATTCCATGTAGCAGGCTACTACAGCTATGGAACAAATAAGACATATACACTTACAGACGAAATTAACGGTCAGAACAATGCCGGATTCCGCGTCGGTGTGATATTCTAAAAATGAAAATTCCCTCTTTCTCAGTATGATTGGTCATCGCTGAAAAGGAGGGAATTGTTGTTTCTTATGAATTAAGACTCGCAGAGCGAACACGGCTAAGTGTTTCCGGTGTCATCTGTAATAGAGAGGCTATGTATATAAGCGGTGCTCTCTTTAATATTTCCGGATGTCTTTGCATGAGCTTTAGATATCTTTCGTTTGCCGGTTCAAATCTGAGAGTATCTGCCTTCTGTTGTGATGTAATCAGAGATTTTTCGAATACCCTTCTGTACAAGCTTCCCATTTCGCTGTTTACCGATGCCAGATGCTCTATATCCCGTTTGCTTATTTTCCATGCGATGGTAGGTTCTAATGTCTCTATCATCAGCTTGGTAGGCTCTTCGTTGAAATAGCTTTCAAGGCATACCACAATGGAATCTTCATAACCAATATGTTCTGTGAGATCCTTGTCGTATTTGAAGTAGAATTGGCGCGTCATACCTTTGTCTATGAAATACAGGTATTCGCATACTTGTCCTTCATCAAGAATTCTTTCTCCCTTCTTGTATTTTTCTGGAACAAGAATCTCGGAAAATGTCTTCAATACTTCTTTCGATAACGTGCAATCTAATGATGAAGCAATTCTTTTGGCTATATCTATATTTGAATTCATGTTTGTTTCTTTTTAGTTAAGTGTTATTTTACTTTTATTTTGTCGAAGCCTTCCCCGAATACACCAATTACGGCACTTTGTGATACAAAAGCATTTGGGTCAATGTCTTTTATCAGTCGGAAGATGGTGTTTGACTCACGTTTCTTAGCCAGAACGAACATCATTTTCACATTATTGTGTGTATAACATCCCACTCCGTCAATAAATGTAACACCGCGGTGCAGGTCTTTATTTATTCTTTTTCCTATCTCCTCATACTTTTGCGAAATTATGAAGAACTGTACCGACTGGCGTGCGCTGTTCACTACCTGGTCGAGTACGAAGCTTGAGATGAACAGTACCACATATCCGTAGACCACCTTCTCCCAATCATGCAAAACCAGATAACTGGATGATATTATTATCACATCGCATATCAGGATAACCCTTCCTAAGGTTATGTCGCGATATTTGTTTATTATGGCTGCGATAATATCCGTTCCTCCGGTGCTTCCATTGGCCGAGAATGCAACTCCTATACCTCCGCCGCAAAATGATGCACCGAGTACGCATGCCATGAAAGGCTGGTCGTTGATTAGTGAACCTTTAACAAAGTGCTGGAAAACCGGAGTGGCGAAAGTCAGGACACCTACGGCAAAAATGGTTTTCAGGCAGAATTTCAGTCCTAAAATCTTTAGAGCAAGAAGCAGAAGTGCGAAGTTAATAAGAAGATAAGTATATTGTACCGGAAAACCTGTAGCCCAATACACAACAGAGGCTATACCGGGAACTGCACCTGATGGCAGGTTATTCGGCAGTAGAAATACAGTCCAACCAACAGCATACATAATCATCCCCAACGCGATAAAAAGATAATCTTTCGTTTCTCTAAGCAGTTGCTGCCTATTCGTAAAGGTTAGTAAAGAACTCATTTGATACTTCTTGTTATAAGTCCAACATATAATATTTAATTAAGTCGATGCAAAGTTATTAAAAAAAACAATTATTGATATAAATCAAGTGTGAAAAATATAGAAGACATTAAAATGATAAAAAACTGCAATAAAGGTGTTGTCTGATATACAAAAGCATGAATTTATATTTCATAAATGACATTTTTTTCGTATTTTTGCGCCAAAATAGACTAAAAGAGATAATATATGGCATTGGTCAACGAACATTTGTTAAAACTGCCCGACAATTATTTGTTTACTGACTTAGCGAAAAAGGTAAATACTTTTAAGGTTACCCATCCTAAGGCCGATATAATAAACCTGGGTATCGGCGATGTTACCCGTCCCATACCGCAATCGTGTCTGGATGCCATGCATAAGGCCCTGGAAGACCAGGCAAAGGCAGAAACATTTCATGGTTACGGACCGGAGCAGGGATACGGTTTCCTTATTGATGCCATAATAAAGCATGACTACGCTTCCAGGGGAATATCTCTTGAGCACAGTGAAATATTCATAAATGACGGGGCCAAGACAGATTCCGGAAACTTTGGAGATATCCTCAGACATGACAACAGTATCGGTGTTACAGACCCTATATATCCGGCATATATAGATTCTAACGTTTCATGCGGACGGGCAGGAGCACTTGGTGACGGCTACAGATGGAGTAATGTGATTTACATGCCGTGCAGTCCGGAAAACAATTTCATACCGCCAATCCCCGAACAGAGAGTAGATATAGTATATCTGTGTTTCCCGAATAATCCTACAGGAACTGTTCTTAGTAAGTCCGAACTGAAGAAATGGGTAAACTATGCTTTGGAGAATGACACTCTTATATTGTTCGATGGGGCATACGAGGCATATATCAGACAACCGGACATTCCGCATTCCATTTACGAAATAAAAGGTGCCAAAAAGGTGGCAATAGAATTCAGAAGTTACTCCAAGACGGCAGGATTTACGGGCATAAGATGTGGATATACCGTTGTTCCTAAAGAAGTTACCGCTTCTACGCTTATGGGAGAAAGAATATCGCTGAATAAACTCTGGCTTAAAAGACAGACTACAAAATTCAATGGAGCTTCCTACATAGCCCAGAGAGGAGCAGAGGCAATATATACTCCAAAAGGAAAAGAAGAGGTAAAGGCCATGATAGATTACTACATGGAGAATGCCAGGATTATGAAAAAGGGACTTACGAGCATCGGGCTGAGAGCTTACGGAGGTGAGAATGCACCTTATCTCTGGGTAAAGGCTCCTAAGGGGATGACATCGTGGGGATTTTTCGACAAACTTCTGTACGAGGCTCAGGTGGTAAGTACTCCGGGTATAGGTTTCGGACCAAGCGGTGAAGGATATATACGACTGACCGCTTTCGGCGACCGTGACAGATGCAAGGAGGGAATACAGAGAATATGCAACAATTTATAGAACGAGAATTAAACAATATTTAAACAGTGTTTGAAAGCTGTTTAAACGGTATTTAAAAACAATCAATAAAATATACAAACTTAGGTATTATGTCACAATTGAGATTTAAAGTAGTAGAAGAGGCTTTTCACAAGAAACCTGTTAATGTGCCATCGCCATCACAGCGTCCGGGTGAATATTTTGCCAAATACGTGTTCAACAGAGAGAAGATGTTCAAGTATCTTCCGAGCAAGGTCTATTCAAAGCTTATTGACGTAATAGACAATGGTGCCACTCTGGACCGCAGCATAGCAAATGAAGTTGCTGCCGGAATGAAAAAATGGGCGGTAGAACTTGGTGCCACACATTATACTCACTGGTTCCAGCCACTTACTGAAGGTACTGCAGAAAAGCATGATGCTTTCGTGGAACACGATGGAAAAGGCGGAATGCTTGAAGAATTTTCCGGAAAACTTCTTGTACAGCAGGAATCGGACGGCTCGTCATTTCCTAACGGAGGTATCCGCAATACATTCGAGGCTCGCGGATATAGTGCATGGGACCCTTCATCACCTGTGTTCGTAGTTGACGATACATTGTGCATCCCTACAATCTTCATTGCATATACAGGAGAGTCGCTCGATTATAAGGCACCTCTTTTGAAATCTATACATGCAGTGACAAAATCCGCACTTGACGTAATACACTATTTTGACCCTTCTGTAAAGAAAGTATATTCATACTTGGGATGGGAGCAGGAATACTTCCTCGTTGATGAAGGTCTGTATGCCGCACGTCCTGACCTGTTGCTTACAGGACGTACGCTGATGGGACACGAAGCTTCAAAGAACCAGCAGCTTGAAGACCACTATTTCGGCGCCATTCCTACACGTGTGGCAGCCTTTATGAAGGATTTGGAAATCCAGTCGCTTGAACTTGGTATCCCTGTCAAGACACGTCACAACGAGGTTGCTCCAAACCAGTTCGAGCTTGCTCCTATATTCGAGGAATGTAACCTGGCTGTTGACCACAACATGCTTGTCATGTCGCTTATGCGTAAGATAGCACGCAACCACGGATTCAGAGTATTGCTTCACGAAAAACCTTTCAAGGGTGTTAACGGTTCCGGAAAGCACAACAACTGGTCGCTTGGTACTGATACAGGCATATTGCTGATGGCTCCGGGCAAGACTTCGGAAGAAAATCTCCGTTTCATCACATTCGTTGTCAATACATTGATGGCCGTTTATCATCATAACGGATTGCTCAAGGCATCTATCATGAGTGCTACAAACTCTCACCGTCTTGGAGCTCACGAAGCACCTCCTGCAATCATTTCTTCATTCCTTGGTTCTCAGTTGAGCAAGGTACTCGACCATATCGAGGAAAGCAAGGCAGACGAGTTCATGTCATTGAGCGACAAGTTGGGATTGAAACTTGACATTCCTCAGATTCCTGAACTGCTGATAGATAATACAGACCGTAACCGTACTTCGCCATTCGCATTTACAGGAAACAGATTCGAGTTCCGCGCTCCTGGTTCTGAGTCTAACTGTGCAAGTGCAATGATAGCATTAAACACTGCCGTAGCAGAACAGTTGATGATATTCAAGAAGGAGGTTGACGAACTTATCGAGAAGGGCGAACCTAAGATGTCTGCTATACTTCAGACTATCCGTAAGTATATCAAGATATGCAAGCCTATCCGTTTCGACGGTAACGGTTACAGCGACGAATGGAAGGAAGAAGCCAAGCGTCGTGGACTGGACTGCGAGACAAGCTGTCCGTTGATTTTCGACAACTACATGAAGCCTGAAACAATCAAGATGTTTGAATCGACAGGCGTAATGAACCGCAAGGAGCTTGAGGCCCGTAACGAGGTGAAATGGGAAATGTATGTCAAGAAAATCCAGATTGAAGCCCGTGTACTTGGCGATCTGGTTATGAATCATGTTGTACCTGTAGCTACTGAATACCAGACCAAGCTGTTGGATAATGTATATAAGATGAAGTCGGTATTCGGAGAAGAAGAAACAAAGAAGTTGTCTGCCGAAAATATAACTATCATCAAAGAAATAGCTCAGCATACTGCTTATATAAAGGAAAATGTGGATGCTATGGTTGAGGCCAGAAGGGTAGCAAACAGAATAGAATCTATCCGTGAAAGAGCAATCGCTTATCATGACAAGATAGCTCCTATGCTGGAAGAAATACGTTACCACATTGACCAGTTGGAACTGATGGTTGACGACCGTATGTGGACACTTCCTAAATATCGTGAGCTTCTGTTTATCAGATAATATTTACATTAATATAAATCCTTTCAGTTATGAAGCGCATTATCAATTACATCTGGCCTGTACTGTTATGCTTTGGTATTGGTTTTGCTGCAAGCAAACTTCAGGCTGAGTCTATGATGGAGTGGTACCCTCATCTGAATAAGTCAGGTTTTACGCCACCGAACATAGCATTTCCTATAGCATGGTCTATAATATATCTCCTGATGGGACTTTCATTGGGACGGGTGCTGAACAAGGGATATAAGGAAGGAGTATTCATCTGGACTGTACAGCTTGTGCTGAATTTCCTTTGGAGCATATTGTTCTTCACTATGCGTATGCCGGTTTTAGGTATGATTGATATACTGCTTCTCGATGCTTTCGTCGTTTGGTTTATGATGGCAGTAAGCAAGAAAGACAAGCCTGCGCTGTATATGTTTATACCTTATATATTATGGCTCGTAATTGCCACTTATCTGAACGGATATATTGTGATAAACAATTGATATTACCATTATAATACAGAAATCCCGGAACAGACACTGATGCTTGTTCCGGGATTTTTTATTAGTCGTTTCTTGGTGCTGACGATGGTCGGCAGCACTGCCCACTATAGTCGGCAGCATTGCCCACTATGGTCAGCACCATTGCCGACTATAGTCGGCACCAAAAAATGTCGGGGCGTTTTGGTGAATATGGCTTAAAATAAGAACCCCCTCATGCAAGAATTCCGTTAAAACTGAATCGTGCGTGAAGGGGATATTATATATGTGAGTATTTCTTTTTACAGTTTTCCTTTTTCGTCAAGATAGGAATCTTTGAAACCAAGGAAGTACAGCACTCCGTCCAGACCAATGGTGTTTATGGACTGTTCGGCATTCTCCACCACCTTTGGCTTGGCATGGAAGGCTATTCCCAATCCGGCTGTAGAGAGCATAGGCAGGTCGTTTGCACCGTCGCCCACAGCTATGGTCTGTGCTATGTCTACCTTCTCCACCTGTGCCAGCAGTCTTAGCAGTTCGGCCTTACGCTTTCCGTCAACTATCTCGCCAATGTATCTTCCGGTGAGTTTTCCGTCTACTATTTCAAGTTCATTTGCGTAAACATAGTCTATTCCGAACTTGCGTTTCAGATGCTCTCCAAAGTAGGTGAAACCTCCGGAAAGTATCGCTATCTTATATCCGTAGTGTTTCAGTACGAACATCAGCCTTTCCACTCCTTCCGTGATAGGCAGGTTTTCGGATATTTCCTTCATTACGCTCTCGTCCAGACCTTTCAGCAGGGCAACTCTTTCGGTGAAGCTTTCCTTGAAGTCTATTTCTCCTCGCATGGCGCGTTCGGTTATGGCTCTTACCTGTTCGCCCACTCCGGCACGTTCCGCAAGTTCGTCTATGCACTCGGTCTGTATCAGCGTGGAGTCCATATCGAAACAAATCAGTCTTCGCATACGACGGTACATATTGTCAAGCTGGAGTGAGAAGTCCATACCCATTTCGCTGCTCAGTTTCATCAGGCTGCGCTGCATCTCGACTCTGTTCTTCAGTGTGCCTCTGACGGAAAATTCTATACATGCTCTTACGCTTGCCTTTTCTTCATCGAGCGGTACACGTCCGGTAAGTCGCTTTATGGAGTCGATGTTCAACCCCTGGTCGGCTATTATCTTTGTGGCGGCTGCTATCTGTTTCGCTGTTAGCCTTCTTCCCAAGATGGTGATGATGTATCTGTTCTTTCCCTGCATCGAAACCCAGTTCTCATATTCCTCTACCGATACGGGGTAGAAGCGTATGTTCACACCCAATTCAGAGGATTTGAAAAGCAGCTCTTTCATTATGTTCCCCGATTCCGTTTCTTTGCTTTTGAAAAGTATTCCGAGTGACAGAGTCTGATGTATATCTGCCTGGCCGATGTCTAAAATGGTAACATCGTATTTCGACAGTATTTCAGTGATGGACGCTGTCAGTCCCGGACGGTCGATGCCTGTTATTCTTATCAGTGTAAGTTCTGTGTTCATTTTTCTTGACTATGTTTCGTTATTTATAGTGCTATTCTTCTGAGTCTTATGCGCAGGTTTGAGAGTTCCGTGTCGGAGTGAGCAGAAGGCAGTCCGGCCTGACGGACGGTAAGTATGTGGTTTTTCTTCGTACTCATTTCCGGCAATGTCAGTTCCTGCTTGTAGATGGTTCTGTCTTCCGACGGGCGCAGTATGTAGCTTATGTTTTTCTCAAATCTGTTGTATATCTTCATTACAATCCGATTGCTGCCTTTCTGAAGCGGCAGAAGAACCTTTTCTGTTCTGAACTCACATCTGTACGGATTGAGGTGCTTCATTACCGATTTTCCGTTTACGAAAATCTCAATACCGTTGCCTGCGCCTGCATCTACCATAATATGTTGCGTCCTTGGCGATTCGATGTTCTGCATCACATAGTAAGTATCATTTGCCTTGGCTGCAAATGTATGCTTTCCGGCTTGTATTTCTTTCCATACGGAGTTTTTCACCGGCGGATTTTCTATGTCTGTATCTATTGTCTGTGGTGAATGGAACATCTTGTTGTCCGGTCCGCAAATGTATTGCTTGCCCCATACGGTCCCGTTGGCAGTGCTTAAGGTAGAAGGTTTTCCGTTGTCAAGAGTCACATTATATTTCTTTCCGTCTAATTCGATGTCCAATGTCTTGCCTTTTTCCTGATTGGTGTATATTATCTCAAGCTGCTTCAGCATAAGCTGCTCAAAATACCATGAATACTTGACCGTACTCCTGTATGTGCTGCTGAAGTCGAATCCGTCGATGCTGTACAATGGTGTGGCATTGCTTTGCTTCAATGTAATGGCTCTTATCGGTCCCGGCTTACTGTCGGGTATTTCCTGCTTGAATTTCAGTGTAAGCACATTGACTGTTTTTCCTTTGTAGGCCGATGCCGGTATGGCTATATCTATAAGTCCGTTTTTCTGTATGCAGGTGGCTAACTTTCCGTCCGCTCTCACTAATTCGGATTCCGGCATATACAGTTTTATTCTTCCGTCTTTAGGATATTTACCGGACAGGATGAAATACAGTGTGTTTCCGTCTCTCGTAACAGTTCCCCAATCGAAACTTTCATTAAACGGACTGCGTTGTGTCTTATATACGGCATTGCCGTTTTTCTTCATCCAGAGTCCTATGTTGTACAGAATGTCTTTGTCGTATGCATTGATTTTGCAGTCATGGCCTAAATGCAGATTGAATGTGAAACCTCCTCCGCAGGCTATTGCATCTGTCATCTTCTGTATCACTCTTTTAGCGTCAGATTGTGCATTGTCTATTTCGATAGAGGATGTGGGGAATGCGAGGGAAGAATCATATCTCCAGTTGCATTCCAGGAAATCTTTCTGGAAATGATATTTAAGCAAGGTGCAGAAGTCGTACCGTCCGTTGCCGGCATTGCTGCTTACCATGCAGTCCGGCTGAAGCTTATGTACGAGTGTGTACAGTTCATGGCTCTCTTCCGGACTTCTTGCCTCCATGTCGAAATCTATTTCTGATATTCTTCCATATCCGGTGAGCAGTTCGGTAATCAGTTTTTTAGTGTTTTCACTCAGTCTTTTTGAAACAGAGTGTTCCTTGTTTTCTTTTTTGTCGGCAATGGAGAAATATACACCAAACCGGATATTTCTTCTGCTGCATGCTTCGCTAAGTTCTTTTATTATATCACTGCTGTGGAGTGAGTTCTTGTCCGTTGCTGTCCTGAAGAAGTAGATGTTTCCTATCTTGGCCGGAGCTATGACCGTACGCATGCCTGATTTCTCGGCAAGAGCGGCAATGGAGTCGGCATTGAATCTGTCATAATTGAAGTTGCCTGATTCTCCTTTTGGGTTCTTTTGTATTGAGAACAGAATCTTCATTGCCAACTTATTGTCTTGCCGGATTTTCAATGCATTATCCGAAACCTGTGCCGATACACAGTTCATGTACATTAATAACAGAGATAATATGTATAAAGCGCGCATCTTCATAAGATATATTGATATAATGATGAGCAAAGATAATTACTTCTTTTGTGATATGCTAACTTTTCATTAATTTTGCGGCTCATATTTATAAGTATTATTAAAAACTAAAAAAGACAATGAAAAAACTGTTTTTATCAATCATCGTATGTATGATAACAGCGATTGTGGGTGCACAGAATGTTCAGTTGCATTATGACTTCGGTAGTTCGATTTATGACTCTCAGAGTGCAAGAGCTAAAGTTACGACTACTGTAGAGATGTTCAAGCCTGACAGATGGGGTAGTACATTCTTCTTCGTGGATATGGACTACACAGACAAGGGTGTTTCAGGTGCATATTGGGAAATTGCCCGTGAATTGAATTTCTGGGGAGGTCCGTTCTCTGCACACGTGGAATATAACGGTGGAGTTAATGGGATAAACAATGCTTACCTTCTTGGTGCTACTTATACATGGAACAATGCTGATTTTACAAAAGGATTTACTTTCACTCCTACATATAAAATCATCCAGAAAAATCCAAAGCCACACAACTTCCAGCTGACAGCTACATGGTATCTGCATTTCTGTAAGGGTAGATATACATTCTCAGGATTTGCCGATTTCTGGAAAGAAAAACATTCAGATCTTGAAAAAGGCGAGGAACATAACTTTACTTTCATAACAGAGCCACAGTTCTGGGTGAATTTGAACAAGTTTGATAAGGTAGCTGACGATTTCAACTTAAGCGTTGGTACTGAGTGGGAAATCTCTTCAAACTTCGGTATTATGAACGGTTGGAAATGGATGCCTACTTTGGCAATGAAATGGTCATTCTAAAAAATAAATCATCATGTTAGAAAAACTTTTCGGATTCGATAAAAATGTCACTCGTGTACGCACAGAGGTACTGGCAGGTATCACGACCTTCCTGACTATGGCATATATCCTTGCCGTAAACCCAAACATCCTTAGTGCTACAGGAATGGACAAGGGAGCATTGTTCACAACAACGGTTGTTGCTTCTGCTTTTGCCACACTGCTGATGGCATTCTATGCTAAGTTGCCTTTCGGACTTGCTCCTGGTATGGGACTTAACGCTTTCTTTGCCTATACAGTGTGTCTTACCATGGGATATACATGGCAGTTTGCTCTTACTGCAGTATTGATTGAGGGTCTTATCTTCATATTATTGACAGTTACAAACCTTCGTGAAAAGATAGTAGATGCAATACCTGTCACATTGAAAAATGCTATTGGTGCAGGTATAGGTCTGTTTATCTCTTTCATTGGATTGCAGAATGCAGGAATCATCGTAAACAACGATGCTACTCTTATCAGCATGGGAAATATCACTTCAGGTACTGCTTTGCTTGGAATGATAGGCCTGGTGGTTACTTCACTTCTTTTGGTTAAGGGAGTAAGAGGTGCGTTGCTGTTTGGTATCCTTATTACAACTCTTATCGGTATCCCTATGGGTATCACAAAATTCGACGGTATCTTCAGTACACCTCCATCAATAGAACCTATCTTCTGGCAGTTTGAATGGCACAATATATTCACAAAGGAAATGATTGTAGTGGTATTCACATTCCTGTTTGTGGATATGTTCGACACTATCGGAACATTGGTAGGTGTGACTACAAAGGCCGGAATGATGGACAAGAACGGTAAGATTCCTCATCTGAAACAAGCTTTCATGGTAGATGCAATTGGTACTACTGCCGGTGCAATGCTTGGAACAAGTACCATCACTACATTCGTGGAAAGTGCTTCAGGAGTAGGCGAGGGCGGTAGAAGCGGTCTTACGGCATTCGTAACAGCTGTCTGCTTCCTGCTTTCATTGTTCTTCGCTCCTTTCTTCCTTTCTGTTCCGGGAGCTGCTACAGCGCCTGTATTGATACTTGTAGGTCTGATGATGATGTCTTCAGTACTTAAAGTCAATTTTGCAGACTATTCTGAAGCCATTCCGGCATTTATCTGTATCATCTTCATGCCTCTTGCCTACAGTATATCCGACGGTATCGTACTCGGTATGATAAGCTATGTTCTTATCAATCTGCTTACGGGCAAGTATAAGAAACTTACAATTGGTATGTATATACTGGCTGCAATATTTGTGCTGAAGTTCTTTGTTTGATAATAGACAACATTATAGCGAATGTGTAATGAACGCCTGATGAACACCGAGTGAACGGTGTTTTCCGGGCGTTTTTATGTGTTCATTATATGTTCACTGAATTGAATTTAGGATTTGCAAAATAAAACTGTTATCTTTGTGTTTACTCCCTAGAAAGTAGTCGGTTATGAGCAAACTTTATCCTATAGGCATACAGAGTTTTGAGAATCTACGAAAGAGGGATTATATCTATGTTGATAAAACAGCATTGATATACCAGCTGATAAGTACCGGGAAGTATTATTTCCTCAGCCGTCCCCGCCGTTTTGGCAAGAGTCTACTTATATCTACTCTCGAAGCGTATTTTTCCGGTAAGCGGGAACTTTTTGCCGGGCTGGAGATGGAAAAACTGGAGAAGAAGTGGATAGAGTATCCTGTGCTGTATCTTGACCTGAATACGCAAAAATATGACAGCATAGAAAAGCTTGAAGGTATTCTTAATGACGCTTTGTGCAGATGGGAAGATATTTATGGTAGTAGGGAAAGTGAAACCAGTCTGTCTTTACGATTTCAGGGAGTAATCCGCAGAGCGGCCGAGAAGACCGGACATAACACCGTCATTCTCATAGACGAATACGACAAGCCTATGCTTCAGGCCATAGGCAATCCTGAACTTCAGACAGAATATCGCAACACCTTGAAAGCTTTCTATGGAGCCTTAAAGTCATGCGACGGATACATACAGTTTGCCATGCTCACAGGTGTGACAAAATTCGGAAAAGTAAGTGTGTTCAGCGATTTGAACAATCTGATGGATATCTCCATGATAAACCGTTTCTCTGAAATATGCGGAATAACCGAAAAGGAACTTCACAGATATTTCGACGATGATATTCACACTCTGGCCGAGAAACTTGGAACAGGTTATGAGGAAACCTGCGCACGCCTGAAATTGAATTATGACGGCTATCATTTCAGTTTTAAATCACCTGGAATGTATAATCCTTTCAGCCTTCTGAATACCTTTGCCAATATGCAGATCGATAATTACTGGTTTGCTACCGGTTCGCCTACATACATTGTGGAATTGATGAAGCAGCATAACTACAATGTTGAGGAGATAGAAGACATAGTGACCAGCGGTCCTGTTCTTGACTCCATCGATTCAGCATCCACCGACCCGGTTCCTGTAATCTATCAGAGCGGCTATCTTACAATAAAGGGATATAATGAAGAGTTCGAGAACTACACTCTGGGTTTTCCTAACCGCGAGGTTGAGCAGGGCTTTTTCCGTTTCCTATTGCCTAATTATGCCTCTGTCTGCGTAACAAAATCTCCATACGAGATCCAACGTTTTGTAGAGGAAGTCCGCAAAGGTGATGTGGATTCTTTCCTGAGCCGTCTGCAGACTTTCTTCGATGATATACCATACGAACTTGCTCCACGAGACCGTGAAGTGCACTATCAGAACATTCTCTACATAGTGTTCAAGCTCATGGGTTTCCATGCAGAAGTAGAATATCATACTTCACGCGGACGTGTTAACCTCGTGCTGAAAACCTCTGATTATATCTATGTCATGGAATTCAAACTTGACGGAACAGCCGAGGAAGCCATGGCCCAGATAGACGCAAAAGGCTATGCCTCCGCATTTGCAGCCGACGGAAGAAAAGTTGTCAAGGTAGGAGTGAATTTCAGCTCGGAAACAAGAACTATTGAGAGGTGGATTATAGCCTGACTTTATTTGATTGAAATATTGCCGATATCGGCAAAAATGGTATCTTTGCCCCTGATATTTATTATATAAACTTGCCGATAGATTTTATAGGATATGAAATATATTTCAGTTACAGAATTCGCTGCCAAGCATGGAATATCGGAACGGACGGTTCGTAATTATTGTGCGACCGGTAAGATTGAGGGTGTAATACTGGTAGGTAAAACATGGAATATTCCTGCCGATTCGGAAGCTCCGAAGAGAGGAAAGCAAAAGCATGAGACTATGCCTTTGCTTAAAATATTACTGGAACAAAAGGAAATGAAACTGAAAGGTGGGATATATCATCGGACTCAGATTGATTTGACATACAACTCCAATCATATAGAAGGAAGCCGTCTTACTCATGATCAGACGAGATACATATTTGAGACCAATACAATAGGTTTTGAGGGGGAAAGTGTGAAAGTCGATGATATTGTTGAGACCACAAACCATTTCCGTTGTATTGACATGATTATAGACAAGGCAGATGAACGCCTGACAGAGGGATTCATAAAAGAACTTCACCGGATACTTAAGTCCGGAACTTCTGACAGTCTTAAATCATGGTTTGCTGTGGGTGATTATAAGAAGATACCCAATGAGGTTGGTGGAATAGAAACAGTCTCTCCTGAGAACACTAAACATGAGATTGTCAGGCTATTGAAAGAATACAATGCCATAAAGAAAAAGACTTTTGATGATATTCTTGATTTTCACCAGCGGTTTGAATCAATACATCCTTTTCAGGATGGGAATGGTAGAGTAGGACGACTTATAATGTTTAAGGAATGTCTTGCAAATGGTATAGTACCATTCATTATAACCGATGAGCTTAAGATGTTCTATTATCGTGGCTTGCAGCAATGGCCGCATATAAAGGAATATCTCAGAGATACATGTCTTGCTGCACAGGATGAATACAAGGTCTTGTTGGATTATTTTCGCATACAATATACTTGATTGGTATTGTATTAGTAATGGAAATCCGGTCTTTTATATACCGTATATTTGTGAAACTTTGAAAATTATTTGAGTTGGATTTGAGACTTACAATTATAATTACAATATTTGCAACGGAAAATTAAAAAGAGTATGCCTACTATTACACGCAAGATAGAATTGAAAATCGTAAAAGAAAGATTGACAGATGAAAAAGAAAGATTGACAGATGAAAAATATGACCAACAATGGAAATATCTTTATCAGATAAATAACACTATTTATCAGGCTGCCAATAGAATCTCTACTCATTGCCTTTTTAACGATGAGTATGAAATGCGATTGAAATTACATATGCCACGGTACAAGGAAATAGATGAAGGACTGGAGAATATAAAGACAGAACTGGAAAAACTGAATACGAAGAAAAAAGCATCGGATAAAGAGAAACGAGACAGGCTGCTTAATGAACAACGAAAACTTGTTGATGAAAGAAAAGAACTTGATAAAGATGTAAAAAATAAAAAGAAGGATTTTCTTCAGTGTTCCAAACAGAATTCCACCTATCAATTGGTATCGAAAGAATTTCTAAAGTATATACCAGCCGAGATATTGACCGATTTAAACCGATATGTGCAAAATAATCACAACAATAACAAAAATAAAGTCAAGTCTGGTGAAAGAGCCTTAAGTACTTACAAGAAAGGTATGGGAATTCCATTTTCCATTAAACCACAAAGTGGATTGAGACTTTTTATAAAAGAGAATGGAATCTATCTTAAATGGTTTAAAGGAATATTTTTCAAGCTTGAGTTTGGAAAAGACACAAGCAATAACCGCTGTATCGTTGAAAGACTGATAGAAAGCGACAAGCAACAAAAGAAAAACAAAGGCGAAGATTATGTTGCCAATAATTCTTCTATAAAACTCATAAAAAAGGGAAATGACAAGAGTACAAGAATATTTCTGTTGTTGTCTATTGACATTCCTGTGAAGAAACAAGTGTTGGATAAGGACGTGGTGTTAGGTGTAGATTTGGGCATCAAATGTCCGTTATACCTTGCTATCAACAAGAATGACAATTTCAAGATGCAGATTGGCGATATAGAACATTTTCACAATCAGCGGACGATGTTTCAGAAACGTTTTAAAAGTTTGCAGAAACTTATGTGTACCCAAGGTGGACACGGACGAAAAAAGAAACTGGAGCCTTTGGAAAAACTGAAGGAAAAAGAGCGTAATTGGGTGCATACGCAAAACCATGTTTACAGCCGTGAGGTTATAAAGCAGGCTTTAAAACAGAATGCCGGAACTATCCACATGGAGTCTTTGAAAGATTTCGGAAAAGGTAAGGAAGGTTATGTAAAGGACGAGTATAAGTATCTGCTTCGTTATTGGTCGTATTACGAACTGCAAAGTATGATAGAATATAAGGCGAAATTGGAAGGTATTGAAGTGAAATATATAGACCCTGCATATACCAGCCAGACATGCAGCTATTGCGGAGAACGTGGAGAACGTAAGAAGCAAGAAGAATTTGTTTGTACTAATCCCCAATGTAAACGATGTGGAGAAAAAATAAATGCAGACTTTAATGCTGCAAGAAATATTGCGATGAGTAAAAAAATCGTAGAAAGATAATTAGAGAAGAAATTTTCTAATTGGGGCTGCTGGAAGTCCTTAACCTGAGATAGGAAACTATACTCAGGAAGTACGTCAAAACATTGAAATTAATAAACTTAGAAACTAACTGTTGGCTTTATCATTGTTTTGAATGGTATATCCAACTGCATAATTCACTTCCGATTTAAGCCTGGAGTTGGTTTTATTATTGTTTTGAATGGTATATCCAACTGCCCGGAATTACTGTACAGATGGGCAACCGTTGGTTTTATTATTGTTTTGAATGGTATATCCAACAAATGTTCCGACTGATGTATTCGCCCGAAAGTTGGTTTTATTATTGTTTTGAATGGTATATCCAACTAAGCTATCTTATAAAAGCACAGAAGGAAGGTTGGTTTTTATTATTGTTTTGTATGGTATATCCAACTATAAAGTCGTCTGCGATGATGTGCGCATGGGTGTTGATAATCGTGTCTTTTTTACTGATTTTAGTTATAAAGTAATATACTTATAAGGGCTATTATTGCTAACGCATGTAGTTACTTATCACATACGTTAGTAATAAATCATTGCATACGTTAGTAATAAGAAGCGATTAACGTATCTAATAATCTGCAAGAAAACTTTGTCATTTCAAATAAAATTGTAACTTTGCCATTACAGTCCCCACAAATAAAAAAGGAGGTCAGTATGTACAAGTACAAGCTCGTAAAGAAAATCAATCCGCAGGATAAGGAAGCACCTAAGAAATGGTATGCAATTCCTATCAGCGAAGTTCCACAGACTGTAAAAGCCATGACACGTGCAGCTACGGAAAACACGACAACTGCTCCCATAGAAATGGAAGCCGCTCTTGAATTACTTGGAAGACACGCACGTCAGCAATTGCAGCAGGGACACACAGTGAGAGTAGGTGATTTAGGTACTATACGTGTTTCATTCAAAAGTGACGGTGTAGAAAACATTACCGATTTCAATGCCGGAGCAATGATTAAGAATCCACGTATCATATTCACTCCAAGTAAGGAATTCCGTGAAAGTGTACTTCAGGGTATTCAGTTCCAAAATGCCGGAGTATTGGACGAAGGCATCAGCTATGCCAGCCTTGCAGACTATAAAAAAGCCAAAGGCATTACTTCCAGTGGAGGTAGTGACGGCGGTGATAGTGGTGATGGTGGTGGCGATACCGGAGACGGTGATGGAGGTGGAGGATTTGGATAATCTCTCACTGATACAATTTACTAAATATTTAAGCCTGTTTCCTTTTCAAGTCAAATTAACCGGGGGCTGTACGACTGAAAAAGGGAGTAGGCTTATTATATGCTTTAATAGATTGTTTTCAATGCTTCAAAGATACTAAAATAGAGACAACACATAACTAAAGTAATTGTATTTTTGCATCATAGACATTCTATAAATGCTTTTCACTTATCAAACATAATAAAAAAAGAAGCTAATGTGCCTACAGCATTAAACATAAAAGGTTCTTTAAAATTCAGTTGTAAAGAAATACTTGACAAGTGGGTTTATACAATTAATACTCTTCTTTAACCGTTTAGGCAAATTTTGCCTAAAATACTGTAAGAGCCATATTTGGTATGCAAACTATTACCCAAAAGAAATCAACAACAATAGTAAATATTCCTTACATACTGAATTATTGTTTTAGCAGTATTCTTTATATGCACTCAATATGATTGTAATAAATGACTAAATATAACTCATCGAAAAATTCGAGTAGTTGAAATAAGCATTTAATTTTACTGAATGTACTAAAAGTTTCTAAAATCCAACTGTCGCAAAAATTGCGACAAATGCCTTCTATATACTAAGATCTGAATGCAATGTGCATTTTTTGTACATTACTTATTGAAAGAGCTTCTTACGTGAAAAGATACTAAGATGTAAACCATAATACATATACAATTCAACTGTAAAGGAATACTTGACTGTTGCTAATAAAATAAATCAATCCCAATCAGTTAGTTCCATTTTGGAACATAGTCGTTTTTTTTATGCTCCAAGAATATTAAAGAGGCATTTAATAGCAGTTACCAATATCTTACTTCAAGTATTATTATCTCTTATGCATCTGAGGAGACATGAAACCTGATTTTCGGGAGCAGTATTTGTGGAACTTGAACAGCGGGTATTCTTCCTCAAACTTTTCGCATTCCGAATATACACGGGCATTAGTTTCGTTGACAGTACCATGGTGGCAAGAATACAGTGTGGATAGTACGAAGCTATTAATTTTGTTTTAATGCTTATTCCGAATCATGAATATGATTATGTGTATGATTGTTAAAAATCCGGTCTTTAAACACCGTTTAATAACCATTTAAACAGTGTTTAAAGACCGGATAATTATATAGTCTGACTTATAGAATATTATTCTTCAGTTTCCATCAACAGTTCCATAACCTGGCAAGCAGATTTAGCTACTGATGTACCGGGACCGAAGATAGCCATTACACCTGCTTTGTAAAGGAAGTCATAGTCCTGAGCTGGGATTACACCACCTGCGAATACAAGGATATCTTCACGGCCAAGTTTCTTCAGCTCTGCGATAATCTGTGGGATAAGAGTCTTATGACCAGCCGCAAGTGAAGAAACACCTACTGCATGAACGTCGTTTTCCACTGCATCGCGTGCTGCTTCTTCCGGAGTCTGGAACAATGGTCCCATGTCAACGTCGAAACCGCAGTCGGCGAAACCTGTCGCTACAACTTTTGCACCACGGTCGTGTCCGTCCTGACCCATCTTGGCAATCATTACACGTGGGCGGCGACCTTCTTTCTTTGCAAATTCTTCAGTCAGTTCGCAAGCTCTTGCGAAATCTGCATCTTTCTTACTTTCTGATGAATACACGCCTGATATTGTTCTGATTATTGCTTTATAACGTCCTACTACCACTTCGCAAGCATCTGAGATTTCTCCCAATGTAGCGCGAACCCGTGCTGCCTCTACTGCAAGTTCAAGCAAGTTGCCCTTGCCTGTCTTCACGCATTCGGTGATTGCTGCAAGAGCCTTGTCAACTTCAGCTTGGTTACGTCCTTCCTTCAAGCGGCGGAGGTTTTCAATCTGTTCCTGACGAACGGCTGTGTTATCCACTTCGAGGATATCGATTGGGTCTTCTTTTTCAAGACGGTATTTGTTTGTACCTACGATAGTCTGTTCGCCTGAGTCAATACGTGCCTGAGTGCGGGCTGCAGCCTCTTCGATACGCATCTTAGGAATACCTGTTTCGATAGCCTTAGCCATACCGCCCAGGCGTTCTATTTCCTGAATGTGTTCCCAAGCCTTGTGGGCAAGTTCGTTTGTAAGAGCCTCGACATAGTAAGAACCGCCCCATGGGTCAACATTCTTGCATATCTGAGTTTCTTCCTGGATATAAATCTGAGTGTTACGTGCGATACGTGCAGAGAAGTCTGTTGGAAGTGCAATGGCTTCGTCAAGCGCATTTGTATGCAGTGACTGAGTGTGGCCAAGAGCGGCAGCCATAGCTTCGATACAAGTACGGCCTACGTTGTTGAACGGATCCTGTTCTGTGAGCGACCATCCTGAAGTCTGTGAGTGAGTACGCAATGCCAGTGACTTAGGATTCTTAGGATTGAACTGTTTTACAATCTTAGCCCAAAGCATACGTGCGGCACGCATCTTGGCAATTTCCATGAAATGGTTCATACCGATAGCCCAGAAGAACGATAGGCGAGGAGCGAAGGCATCAATGTCGATACCTGCAGCTACACCGGCACGGAGATATTCAAGACCGTCGGCAAGAGTATAAGCCAACTCGATGTCTGCTGTAGCACCTGCTTCCTGCATGTGGTAACCTGAGATAGAGATTGAGTTGAACTTAGGCATCTTCTGTGAAGTATATTCGAAGATGTCAGAGATAATCTTCATTGAGAATGCAGGTGGGTAGATATATGTGTTGCGCACCATGAACTCTTTAAGGATATCGTTCTGGATTGTACCTGCCATTTCTTCAAGTTTTGCGCCCTGCTCAAGTCCGGCATTGATATAGAAAGCCATCACAGGAAGTACCGCACCATTCATGGTCATTGATACGGACATCTTGTTCAATGGAATACCGTCGAACAGAACCTTCATGTTTTCGAGCGAACAGATTGATACTCCGGCTTTACCTACGTCGCCCACTACACGTGGATGGTCAGGGTCGTAACCACGGTGAGTAGGAAGGTCGAACGCTACAGAAAGACCTTTCTGTCCTGATGCAAGGTTACGGCGATAGAATGCGTTTGACTCTTCTGCTGTAGAGAATCCTGCATACTGGCGGATTGTCCAAGGACGGAAAGTGTACATCATTGAGTAAGGGCCGCGAAGATAAGGAGGGATACCTGCCACATAGTCAAGGTGTTCCATTCCTTCAAGGTCTTCTTTTGTGTAGACCGGTTTTACCTGAATCTGTTCCGGTGTTCTCCAATTGGCTTCGATGCCATTGGCTTTCTGCCATTCCATGCCATTCTTGGGCTGGAATCCTGCATATATGTCGATGTTTTTGAAATTCGGTTTCATAGTTATTTAATTCCTAACTTTTCGTTATACTCTTTTAAAGTTTCCAATACGTTGCAGCGCACATGTATGAAGTTCTCGATACCTGCTGCTTTAAGTTCTTCCATGCAAGCCGGAGCACCTGCCACCACGTACATCGCACGGCCGTCGAGTGCCTTGAATGCAGGGATTGCGTATTCTGCATATTCGTCATCGCTTGAACACATCACAACGATGTCTGCATTAGCCTTCATAGCAGCTTCCACGCCTTCTTCTACTGTAGCAAAGCCGAGGTTGTCGATAACCTCATATCCTGCGCATGCAAGGAAGTTGCAAGAGAACTGTGCGCGTGCCTGACGCATAGCAAGGTTACCGATAGTAAGCATGAATGCTTTAGGGCGCTTGCCTGAGTGTTCTGTCTGCAGGCGTAGAGCTTCGAATTCGCTTGCAGCACGTGACTTGTCAAGAGCCATATAAGGAGCAGCTTCTTCTGTTCCGTGGCTGCATCCGCAGTTGCACTTACATTCTTCAGGAGTCTTTTCGCCTGCCATTTCAGAGAAGTTAGGATACTGGTTTGTACCGAGGAGTATCTCCTTGCGTTTTGAAACAGCCTCATGACGAGCCTTGTTGCTGGCATTTACAGTTTCCTGTACCTTGTTGGCTTTTACAGCTGCAAGGAAACCACCTTCGTCTTCAGTAGTTAGGAACAGGTTCCATGCCTGCTGAGCTATAGAAGCAGTCAGGTTCTCGATATAATATGAACCGGCAGCAGGGTCAACTATACGGTTGAGGTGTGATTCTTCCTTAAGCAATAACTGCTGGTTGCGTGCCAGACGTTCAGAGAATTCGTTAGGAGTTTCGTAAACACTGTCGAATGGAGTGACTGTGATAGAGTTTACACCTGCCAGAGCAGCACTCATGGCTTCAGTCTGAGTACGGAGCAGATTTACATGAGCATCGAAAAGTGTAAGATTGTATTTGGATGTTTCTGCATGTGCAACCATCTTGCAAGCGCAGTAGCAAGTACCGTCTGCACCAGTGTTAGAACAGTCTTTACGAGGACATTGAGGATTATATTCTTTTACAATGTCAGCCCAAAGCATGCGTGCAGCACGGAATTTGGCGATTTCCATGAAATAGTTTGAACTGATACCGAAGTTGAATTTTATTTTCTTAGCGGCGAGAGCGGCAGGAACACCGGCTTCTACCATTTGGCTCAGATATTCATTACCCCAAGAGAGTGCATATCCCAATTCCTGATAAATATATGCACCGGCATTGTTAAGGTCAACACAGTTTACGGTAATGCAACGGAATTTTGGATATTCTGCCAAAACCTCAACAAGTTTCTTTGCGTTGGCAATAAGTCCGCTTCTGTCTTTGCCTTTGCCTAACATCTTGCTGATAGGGTCAAAGTTGACAGAACCCTGTAAACTCTTAGAATCGTATCCTTTTTCCTTGAAATAAGCTACAAGTAATTCTGCCAGTTCTACTGTATGTCCCTGACATGTAGAGAAGTTCAGTTCTACACAGTCACAACAGATGTCTTTCAGCAGTGTTGCTATATATTCGGCACTTAAATCAGAAGCCTTTACTTTAAAGCCAAGTGAATCTACGCCTTTGTTTAGCAATTCCAGAGCCTTGGTATTTGCTTCAGCCGGATCATTGACTTTTATGTCCTGACGTATGAACCAAGTATTATCGTCTTTTTTTATTCCTCTTAAGTATGGAAATTCTCCTGGAAGTCCTTCAGTGGTTTTCAGTCCTTCAAGATCTTCTTTGCGGTAAAAAGGTTTAACTTTAAATCCTTCGTTGGTTTTCCATACCAGCTTCTTTTCAAAATCAGCGCCTTTAAGGTCAACTGTAATCTTATCCATCCACTCCTGTGTGCTTACGGAGGGGAAATCGGAAAAGAGTTTTTCTTTACTATCTGCCATAGTTGATTAGGTTTATATAAATAGGTTATATTTTAAATTTGTACTTGATTATTTTAGTACCATCATAGGCAAAGATACAAATTTCTTCCAATCTCAGCCATTTTCTGTCAGGAAATGCACTATGTATAAACATTTATTTTATAATGCAGAAGATATTTTTAGACTATTGTAAACTCCATGTGGCAAAAAAAAGTTTAGGATTTGTTACTTTTAATCTGTTTAATTTGACACCTTATTATTTTTTATTTACTTTTGTTGCAAATTATTTATGTGTTATTTTATAAACTATGAATTGGTTAAGTGATTTGTTATTCAACT
>NZ_DXVR01000184.1:0-1596 GCF_019417265.1 Bacteroides sp. | reverse complement strand
GTGCATACCCTGACCAATCATACGGAGACCTTTCTGGATGATTTCTTCGAAAGTACGGCCTATAGACATGATTTCACCTACAGATTTCATGCTTGAACCGATGCGTCTTGAAACACCTGCAAACTTAGTCAAGTCCCAGCGAGGAATCTTACAGATAAGATAGTCAAGTTCCGGAGCCTTGTAAGCAGAGTTAGGAGTACCCATTTCACCGATTTCGTCGAGAGTATATCCCAAACCGATTTTGGCTGCTACGAAAGCAAGAGGATAACCTGTAGCTTTTGAAGCCAGAGCAGAAGAACGGCTCAGACGTGCATTAACTTCGATTACACGATAGTCGTTTGTCTCAGCATTGAAAGCGTACTGGATATTACATTCACCTACGATACCAAGGTGGCGGATACATTTCTTTGACAGATCCTGAAGCATTGTAACCTGTTCTTCAGTAAGTGAACAAGTCGGAGCAACAACGATAGACTCACCGGTATGGATACCCAGAGGGTCGAAGTTCTCCATGCCGGCAACAGTGAAGCAGTGGTCGTTTGCATCGCGGATAACCTCAAATTCAATTTCTTTCCATCCTTTCAAAGATTCTTCCACCAAAATCTGAGGAGAGAATGTGAATGCACTTTCTGCCAGTTCGATAAATTTTTCTTCGTTAGGGCATATACCGCTACCCAAACCTCCAAGTGCGTATGCAGAACGTATCATTACCGGATAACCTATTCTGCGTGCAGCTTCCAGAGCATCTTTCATGTTTTCCACTGCCTGGCTAACAGGAGTCTTCATCTCTATCTCGTTAAGTTTCTTAACGAAGAGGTCACGGTCCTCTGTGTACATGATAGCTTCTACAGATGTACCCAGAACTTCAACTCCATATTCCTTGAGAATACCCTGCTGGTAAAGTTCAGTACCACAGTTCAATGCAGTCTGACCGCCGAAAGCAAGAAGAATACCGTCCGGTCTTTCTTTCTTGATGATTTCAGTTACGAAATATGTATTTACAGGCAAGAAATATACTTGGTCTGCTATACCTTCCGAAGTCTGAATGGTGGCAATGTTTGGGTTAATAAGAACAGACTTGATTCCTTCTTCACGTAAAGCTTTAAGAGCTTGTGAACCTGAATAGTCGAATTCACCTGCTTGACCAATTTTCAGGGCTCCTGATCCAAGGACAAGCACTTTTTTGAATTTCTGCTTCATAAAATGTTTGTTTTTATTTAAGGTTGTTTATGTATAGTTGTCTCATTTTTTGCAATATATGCAAAGGAAACAATTATTTTGAAGAAAACAAAGTATTTGTCTGCCTTTAAATATTTCATCCATCAGTTGGATAAACAATATTTTGCATAAACGGGTTTTTAAAGGGTTGACCGGCCGATACCTATACCGGGCATGCCAATAAAAAAAGCTTGCTCTGTTTGAATAGGGCAAGCTTTTATTCAAGTCATAAAGAACTGTCAAATCAGAATTACCGTAACGCTGCGGGCTCCGTGTGCTCCCATAACAAGCGCTTGTTCGATGTCAGCTGTTTTTGAAGGCCCGGAAATGAATACGCCATAGCCATATTCGCCTGTATCGATTCGCTTATAAGCCTCG
>NZ_DXVR01000183.1:0-1918 GCF_019417265.1 Bacteroides sp. | reverse complement strand
GGCCAGCACGTCATTGATAATCTCTTTCTCGATAGGGGAGGTGTATGTGAAACTGAGTTCGTAATAGTTCATGTCGTATCTTTTTTATGATAAATGTTCCTTTAAAAAAACAACTAAATTATTTAGCGTATCCGCATCAAGGTCCCAATGGTCTTTATTCCTATATTCTCTATTAGGTTCCTTTATTTTTTCCTTCTGTGTTTTAGAGGTCCCTAATAATACCTCCAGATAGGCATATATCTTTGTCTTTTTCGCAGGAAGTGTAAGAGGGGTATCTTCTCTCCAAGGCAATACTACCTGTTTCAATGCTTCCTCATAGCTGGTCCAACAATCCATGACAGGTTGATTTTCTGGATTGATTATCTTTTCTAACAAATCTTCCAATTCTCCTGTATCTTTATTGTTTGGAAATAGGAATAACTCGAAATCCACATGACAGCGTTCTTTCCACAAGATTAATTTCTTCTTCCTGTCTTCAAAATCAGCATCAGCATCAAAGATTACAAGGTTAACACCGCCATCTGCCGAAGTTCTGTTCATCTGATTCACATAAACTTCTTCTGTTTTAGGAGAAACGAGACAATTCCAACCGGATGTTTTGATAATATTACCCTGATCGATAGAAGTCTTAAATAAAAATTCCAATAGCTGTGAAATAAATCGCTTATCGGCGTCTCCTTCAACGAAAATCTTAAAAAGTTCTTTCATCGCCTGATTTCTATTTCATTGTCAATCGCCTCTTTCAATCCTTCAAAGGAATATCTGTAAGCTTGAAAACCAGCCTGCTTAGTCTTTGCGATATTGTAAACATTGGCAAGTTCACGAAGGCTTTCGTCATCTTGCATGACAGCCTCAAGACTTTGCAGGCACTCCAAGTTATGTGTAGTTACAAACAGCTGTATATTATGCTTTTCTATGAATTTCAGCAAAACCCTCCACATCAGTTTGTGGGTGGTATAATGAAGGCCGTTGTCGAATTCGTCAATCATGACAATGTGGTAATCCTCGCTGGCGATAGTGGCCATGATATTAATCATGCGCCTTACTCCATCGCCTGCCATGCTGATAGGCAGAAGTTCGTGCAATCCTTTCATGGCAAGATATAATCCATCCGGTAAAGCTTCTATGGATTCTATATCCGGATCAAACTCTTTCAAAGCATCAATGACAACCTGCTTCTTGTTCCTTTTTACCAATGTCGCAAAATTACTGGATGCGTTATTGTCATTTTTGTCCACAGGAATGAACAAGCAATTCAAATCCTCCTTATAAGTGGCATCTAGCGTTTGTTGCAGGGTTCCGTCCACACCGACGAATAAGGCAGTATGATACGAGAAGCCATCTTTTTCCTGCACATCAAAATCAAAATTCAATTGTTTGACAGTTGATTTTAAAGAGATGTCACTGGAAGAGGCTTCGGTCGTATTTCGAAAAAAGGGAGAGAAAGTGAGTCTTCGTACAGAAGTTCCGGTTTTTGCCTTTAACAGAGGCTGATTGTTAAAATCAATATTATGAAACAGGTATTTCAAGCTGTCCATATCGGAATTAGTCTGTGTTCTCCAGTAATTTACCCGCATGGGCATTATCGGATTGGCCATACCTACCAACATGAAAACGGCTTCTAATATAGTGCTCTTACCTACATTATTAGCGCCAACAAATACATTCAATCCAGACAATCGGTCTATTTTTATAGAATCGAAGCCCCTGAAGTTGGAAATTTCTATTTCGTTGAATTTTTTATCCATTAATAGTTGATTTTAGCCAGTACTTACTTTCCAAACTGCGTATATATCTACAAATATAGTTACATTTTATGGAAAACAATACAATACGTCTTCAAAATAATTGATATTCTTTCTCCGCGTCGAAGCAGGGGCAAGCCTTGCGAATGTTGGTGCTGAGTTGATAATGTCCT
>NZ_DXVR01000182.1:0-1951 GCF_019417265.1 Bacteroides sp. | reverse complement strand
GATTATATATCAAAATCCTTGAGAATAGGGTGTCAACTTTATTTATACACCATCAGAAAGCGACTTTTCGGAACATCCCTCAATTCGCTTTGCCGAAAGAAACGCACCGGTCAACCGTGCATTTTCTGCACTTGAATCCTCAGCTGTACTATCAGTTCTTCGCTGAATCTCATATCCGGAAAGATTATGCTTCAACACTCGCCGTAGCTGCTCTGCCTGTCCATTATCGAGATATGCCAGCATATCTCGTAGCACATCATTTACAAATTCATCGTTCATAGTCTATTCTCCTTTTATGATTAGGGAATGACTACGGAGTGGCAATCCTCAGTATAAACTCCTGCCACTCGCAGAAGTTATGGGTTAGGTCGTAAACGAAAATTTAGCGGCTTAAATGTCAAGGCTGGAAACATCCAGTTCTCCAGACATAAGGCGAGGAAGTAAAGAGTCACGAACAGCCTGCAAACGACATATTTCATCATAATTATTACGGATTGCAGCATCCATAGGGGCGACTATCTTTTCAAATTCCTCGATTGTCTCATCGGAGGGGATAAGAATTGGCATATCATTCAGTGAATTGCGATTGATCGAACCGAAAACTGTACCTTCACCATTGAATACATCCAACTGTTTTCTGAGCGAAAACATCGTGTAAAGCACAAAAGACTGATGGTTCGTTTTAGAATGAATAGCTGCAAGCCCCCGACCGATGCAACAGTCTGTATGAGCAATATTAAGGTCTCCGACCGGTGCTCGGACACTCATCAGGATGTCATTTGCATAAGCCATTCGCTTCGGCTCGGTGGTATAAAGGCGGATAGTTGGAAATCTAAAGCTGAATTCTGCACGGCCTTGAAAGAAGATTGTACCTATGCCATCCTCATTATAGCTACTGCCGCTTGGGGATTGACCCATAGTAATATCAGCGATGTCTCTTAGAGAGCCTTCAATCCAATCCGGACACGTATTTTCGATAAACATTTGCTGATAAAGTGCTTTGGCTTGCTGCTCTAAATTTTCGTTTATCGCATTATTTATTTGTATTTTGGCATCAATCGCTGAGCATAGGTTTGTAATTTTCCTTTGCTCCTCAATGCTTGGGAAAGAGAAGGGCATTCTCTTAAAATCTTTCAATACAATTCTTGGTATCGCAGAGCCTGAACCGTAATTATCACGAACATCTTTCCTTACGGCTGGCGATTTTAATGTATAGTATAAGAATTCAGGCGTTATCTTCCTGCAATCAGCCCTCAATATTGCTATTGAAGATAATAATGCCGGGCGTTCATCTTGCTTATAAATGATAATATCTTCAAAATATCTTGCGCCGTCTTTTCCTACCAAAATATCATTTTTCTCTGGGACACACCCTTGATTCCGAAGTTTTTCATAATCTTCTTCGCCAATCTGTTTGCAATTTGAGAAGTCAAAACCAAATTCGGTAAAATCTTTAACAGAAGCCATATAATGCCCTTGTTCTACACTTTTAGGGCTATTATGTGCTCCGTCAGTCACAACGGTACACACATCATCTATCGTTGCTGTAATCCAATTAGATTTCATAACCAATCGCCCCCAGCTTCTTACGGATTTCTGCTTCGAGTTCATGGGATTTGGCAAACATATCAGAAAGTTCCGAAGTCAGGCGAGCCATTTTCTCGTCGAACGGTTCGCTATCTTCTTCCTGTTCCTCAATGCCAACATAGCGCCCAGGAGTCAGAATGTAGTCCTGCTTTTCGATAGTCTGCAAATCGGCTACCGCACAGAATCCCTTCACATCTTCCAGAGTTCCGTTCTGGAATGCTTCAAAGGTGTCCGCCAGTTTCTGAATATCTTCGTCAGTGAAGTCTCTGTGTTTGCGGTCAACCATATAGCCCATCTTTCGGGCATCAATAAACAGCGTTTTGCCTTTCTGCTTTTTGTTCTTGCTAATGAACCAGAGCGTAAC
>NZ_DXVR01000181.1:0-2085 GCF_019417265.1 Bacteroides sp. | reverse complement strand
TTGCCGACTTTATATTATATTTGCACTACAATGAGTATTGACGAGAAATATAGTATTAAACAGAGCATATTGAATTATGCTCGTACTTACGGACGGATTGAAGTGCCTCAATTAGTATCAGTATTGGGGATAAAGACCAATACCGCCCGCCAGTATCTCTGTACCTTAACCAAAGAGAACAAGATAGCCCGTACAGGAAATGGTGAATACATGCTTACAGATAAACAGGTGTTCTCATTTGCTCCAACAGAAACACTGAGAAAACTATATGTCGGATTGAAAGAGAAATTGCCATTCACCGATTTCTGCATCTACGATGGCAGCATCTTCACCACACTACAACATCACGTCTCTGTGAACCATGCTATTTATGTCGAGACCAACCGGGATGCTGTAGATTCTGTTTTTTCTCTGTTGAAGGATTCAGACATGCCCGTTTATAAGCAACCGACAGCAAAGTTCATGTACGACTACGTAAACATGCATGAACCATGCATCATTGTAAAGATATTTGTCACTGAATCTCCAGTAAATAAGGTTGATGGGATGGTTACTCCTACCATCGAAAAGCTACTCGTAGATATACAGAAAGACGAAGACTTTGATTATATGCAGGGCACGGAAATCACTTATATGTATCAGACCGCCTTTGATTTGTACACAGTCAATACTCCCAAAATGCTCCGATATGCAAAACGTAGAGGAGCATACGATAGTACTTATTCATTAATAGAACAATCACAAAAATATGATAAATAAAGAATGCTTTACAACAAGATGGATTGAAGAAAAATCCAAGGAGCTAAACTATCCGGACAAAAATATCATTGAAAAGGTAATACATGCTTTTTCATTGCTGGACATGTTGGCGGCTTCAGGTTGCCCATTTCATTTCAAAGGTGGAAGCAGTCTGATGCTTCTTTTAAAAGAACAAAGACACAGGCTGTCCATCGATATTGATATAATATGTCCTCCAGGTACTGAAATAGAAGAGTATCTGCAATCATACAAAGATTATGGCTTTATTGACTATAAGCCGATAGAGAGAATTCAGCGTGGAACAGACATACCCAAATCGCATTCCAAATTCTTTTATCAAGTGGCTTTCCTTGATGGCATAGACCGAAAAGAAACCATCCTGCTGGACGTTCTAAATGAAGACTGTCACTACAACGAAGTCGTAACTTTACCTGTAGAAAGTCGTTTTATAAAGACAGAAGGTGAACTGAATTATGTAAAAGTACCGTCCATTGGAGATATTCTCGGCGACAAGCTTACAGCTTATGCACCCAATACAACAGGTATTCCATATCTCAAAAATGGTAAGGATGCCAGCATGGAGATCATCAAACAGCTATATGATATAGCCAGACTGTTCGAGAAGACAGAAGTCCTTGAAACAACGACAAAATCGTTTTTACAAATTGCAGAAGTTGAACTCTCATACAGGAATTTGCCAAACAATCCTAAACTCATTTTCGATGATGTCAGACAGACTTCGCTGTGTCTTGCAACAAGGGGAATTGAAGGAAACGGACAATTTGATGCATTGCAACGTGGTATACAAAGGATCAAATCCTTCATGTTCAATGGCGGTTATTTCATTGACGATGCGATTAGAGACGCAGCACGCGCAGCATATATCGCCACAATGATAGAGACGGGTAACACAATAATAGAAAAATACGACGGTAATCCTGCCACCATAGGCTCCCTATATATAGCACCCACACTTCCTTCGCGACTGAATAAGCTGAAAAGGACTTCTCCTGAAGCCTATTACTATTGGGCAAAGACCAGCCATCTATTACAACAGTTGTAACTATAAACTGAAATACAATTTCAGCAAGGAGAAAAAGACCAATATAGCCCTCCATCAACCAGAGCAGCATTCTGACTGATGGAGGGCTTTCTACAAGTTTAAAGTTTAGATTTACCCATGTATATATACATGTATCTTAAACTAAACTTACTTGACTGATTCAGCCATACAACAGGATAAGCCATTGAGTTTACAAGTTTAATAGAACTCATATATGTATATATGAATTGATAAACTTATTTATAAACTTCATCCCTAAGCAG
>NZ_DXVR01000180.1:0-2120 GCF_019417265.1 Bacteroides sp. | reverse complement strand
CCTTCTTTTATACCCTCTTATAAACTTTCATACTGACTTGCGAAACTTAAATAATCTTAATACTTTTGATTAGGTAATTGGTGATGGTATCATAGTCGGGCGGATAGTTATAATTGGCTTACTGCGAATGTGGATGTCGTGAAAATTATTAAAGAGTTTTGATAAAAATAAAAACGAGGTTTTTTCATATCACTGTACAACCGTCCGCGATAGCGTTCACCACATAAAAAGATAGCCGTCCAGATTTTTGGGCGGCTATCTTTGCATCTTCTTCCATCTATCCGGAAGCAAATCACGGTATTTATCTATAGGAGTATTAGGAGACCATGCGGCACAACGGTCTATAATGTCGCAGAAGTATTCAAAGATGTTTATTCCACATCTATGGCATGTTATGGCTAATGAGTGGTATAACACCGCCACTTCGGCTCCTGTATGAGAGCCTATTGTCAGACGTCTTCGTGTCAGTGATATATACCTGTTTATCCGTTCAACTTCATTGTTGTCAAGCCTGTATTTAGGCGAAGAGAAGATTGCCGGTATTTCATGCCACTGTTTCAGCGCATAATCGGCAGCAGCATTAAGAGGATCATCAGGCGGTACTCCCGGACGATCTTTAATCTCAATCAGTCCTCTGTAGATTTTTTCAATCATCACTTTTGAGTAACGTTGTCTCCACTGAAGGTGGTCTTCATCAGTCCATCCGTCCTTTCCTGTTTTGTGTTTATGTTCGAAGTGATATAACAGACCGAAGCGCTTGGCTGTTTGCCGGGCAATAGTATTATCCTTTATATCCAGGAACTTCCGTTTTATATGCTGCAGACAAGGAAGTCTTTTAATTTCTTTCAGATTACCGATTCCGATATGGCGGTATCCGGAGTAATAGTCGCACTGGAAGGCTCCGTTAAATCCCTTTATTTCATTTTCGAAAACTTCAGCCGAACGTGATCCGTCATCATAAAAGAAATACACCAGACCTGTGGTCATACCGACAAACACCCGGATATATCCTTTCTTGATTTTCTTCCCGGATTCAGTGGCTGTCTGCAGACGTACTTTCTGATAAGTTTCATCACCACAGATGTAATTATCCTCAAGGATTGCCTTTACGAGAGCCTTATAAAGGTTCTCCAGCTGAACCTTGGTTTTGCTGACAAGCTTCCGGGCGGTACCCTTATCAAGATCGAAGCCATGTGAGCGGAAGTATTCCACCGCATTTTCAAGCGGCATTCCGTGCAGATAGCGCAACTCCGCCAGACCTGCGATAAAAGAGGCAGTGTACTGGGAGTTCAGTAGTGGAGTTGCCGGAACAGAATCTTTGAAGATTTTACCGTCCTGAACATATTTCTTGACCTTATATATTGTCTTGATGAAGCGCATGGGAATCATTGAATAACGTACGACATCGCATGTACAGATATATCCGGCCAGTTCTGGATCGAACTCCGGGTCGTCAGGTTCTACATCAAAGGTTTCAATCTCACATTCCGGATGTGTCTTTTTCCTTGCCCCATTGTTTGTATGTTTCTTTTCTTTTTTCTGTTCAGAAGCATCGGAGGTGGCTTTTACCTGTTTAGTCTGTCTTTCCGACGGAGATTCCTGCAAACGATGCATTGCCTGACGTGCAGTTTTCTCCTTACTGAGTTCGATGTTCTTTCCTTTGAGAGTTTCCTCCAGAGAGGCTATCTGCCTTCTCAGTTCCTCAACCGTGGCAGTCAGTTTCTCGTTAGCGGTGGTCAGTGAACGGATAGACGTCAAGGCTTCCTCCAGTTTACCCTGGAGGAAGTCGTTCTGGCGTTGTAAAAGTTCTATCAGTTCATCCTTTTTCATGTTTTAAAGTTACGAAAAAAGAATGAAATGTGCAACTTTCCTGTGGTTTAATTATTTGATTATCAGTTTTATACATACTATTTTACAGTCATTCTAAAGCGATTCTCAACCGTTACTTTTACAGGTGTGAGCCCCCTCATCAGCATGTAAAAGTCGTCCCATTGAAGCCTGCGGACGCTACTGTCACCGTTTCTCAGTACTTCACGGAAACGCCCTTGAGACAGCCTTTTAGTATACATTATTTAAGTTTCGCAAGTTCAGCTTGCTAGTTTTAATTTGTAAATATTGCA
>NZ_DXVR01000018.1:34526-42163 GCF_019417265.1 Bacteroides sp. | reverse complement strand
TATATGCAATATTTACAAATTAAAACTAGCAAGCTGAACTTGCGAAACTTAAATTTGTTATGTTTAATACAAATTCAGAACCTATTTCCTCAGTTGTTGTGACAGATGAAGGTGATAGTGTATGTGAACTTAAAAGTTTGGCAGTTTCTCCACAATATCAACGAAAAGGTTACGGAAAGCAAATGGTGGATTTCTTGTGTAAACGTTATGCAGACAAGTTCAAATATATGATAGTCGGTACTGGAGAAAGCATGGATACTATCTCTTTTTATAAGAACTGCGGTTTCACGTTTTCTCATGTTGTTCCTGATTTCTTTACGGATAATTATGATCATCCGATTATAGAAAACGGGATAATATTAAAAGATATGGTATATTTCAGAAAAGAATTGTCTGTATAAAAGTCTGATATTGAAGAACAGGGAAATTCTTTTCTAATTAATATTGCATAGAAGTTCATAAAACTTTCTTCATTTTATAGTTCGTCAGTTTCAAACGGTTTGCGTGCTGTTTTTGCTCGCATTCCACAACATAGCCTTTGTGTTCAAAAAATGGACGTGCGGTTTTGCTTACTTCCGATGTAATCTCTTTTACTTCATATTGTCTTGCTATTTTTTCAACTTCAGAAAGAAGCTGAGTTGCTACACCTTTACCTTGCCAGTCCTTATGTACAAACATGGAATGCAGATAACCGTTCTTGTTCATAGAAGAAAATCCAATCAGGTAGTTTTGTTCGGCGAATGCTCCTACATATTGATTAGAAGACAGAAGTTCTTTCCAGTGTTCTATGTCGTCACCGCATGAAGCCCAGTCTTCCACTTCCTCCTTTGTATAGTCTTTAATATTGATGTTTAATACTGTGGAATGGAATAGGTTCTGCATATTATGGATATCTTTTTCTTCAAGTGGGCGAATTTTATATTTTGGTTTTAACCATCTGATTACTCTACAAGGATTTCCAATGGCTACACAATTTGCAGGTATTGATTCTGTAACTATGCTACCAGCACCAATAACGCTTCCGCTACCTATTATTACACCTGCAAGTATAATACATCCACCGCCAATCCATACATTATCTTCAACAGTAATCGGTAAAGCTCTTGTCTTGAAAAATAGTTCTCCTGAATTTTCATCCCAATCATTAACGAAACGTTCTTCAAAATCAACTGGATGCGTTGCCGTATAAAATTGTACATTAGGGGCAATCAATACTCTATTGCCTATATGAATATGATTTTCATCCATCATTGTACAATTATCATTGATGATTGTCTTTTCACCGATGAATATGTGTTTCCCGCATTGACAGGTAAAGTTATTACCTATATTGGAGTATTTCCCAATTTCTCCTAACATATAGCCTAATGTTTTTTTCCTATCATTTTCGCTCGTGTTTACATTGTTCAGTATAGATAGATATTTTTTTGTCTGCATTATCATTTCTAAAACTTCAGCATCCAGACGGTTACAAAGCTCTCCTGATAAAAAACGCTTATAGTTACTGATATCTTTAGTCATATTTTTTACCATAATAAATTCCTCTTCGGTTTCTCTAATGATATTAAATCCAAGTTTTAGATACATATTTGTAGCGTAGTTTGCTTTTTGTACGGAAAGCGATACTTGGTGGTAACTTTTATTCCAAAGAAATTTGAGCATTTCTTTCATAAGCTCTGTGCCAATACCTTTATTGCGGTATTCTCTATACAAGGATATAGAAAGTGACGGAGTATTGTTGTCAATGTGACCGTAGTCATTCATAATTCTTGCCCATACAGCACCAATGACTTTATGGTCTGTTTCTGCGACTAAGCAATAATCGTCTTTATCCTTGCCAAAATCTTCAATATAAATCTTCAGCTCCGGAATATCTATAACCTCTTTTGTCGGTGGTTCCACACCTTCAGGAATATAAATTGCCTCATAAAGAAAATCTCTCAATAAATGAGTCTCTTCTTCACGTAAAGGACGTATAGTATATTTTATTTGTTTATCCATGGTTTTACTTTTTGTTCCAATCATCTTTGGTCAGTAATGTAAAATGTTCGGTACGTTCGTCACCTAAAGGAGAAATCTTTCTTTCTTCTGTATGATGATATTTGAAGCCGCATTTATCCATAACTCTGCGTGATTTTAAATTTCCGTCATAATATCCGCACCATACTCTTTTTGTATCAAGTTCATCAAAACAACGTTTCAGAAGACGGTTTACCGCTTCTGGTATTAGTCCTTGTCCCCAGTAGGGAACACCAATCCAATAACCTATTTCTGCATCACCTTCTTTCATATCCGCACTATGTACGCCGTTACCGAACATAATGCCTACACTGCCTATAGGTTCGTTTGTTTCTTTCAATACTACAGCGTATGTTTCAGGAGCAGATAAGATGTTTCGTATTACATCTTTGCTGTTTTCAATAGATGTATGTGGTGGCCAACCTGCAATTGGTCCAATAGCAGGATCTTTTGCATATTTGTAGAGCGATTCGGCATCGGATTCATTCCACGGACGGAGAATAAGTCTTTGAGTTTCCATGAAATATTTTGTCATATATTTATTATTTTTTGTAAGATTGTTAATCATCTTATTCAGATTGGTCTCATTCTCTTCATCTGATAATGTAGGATCTTTCATGAAACGGGTGCAAGGTAATTCCGGACAGTCTCCACAGTTTTCACGTTTTTGTTCCTTACAGCATTTCCATATTGGACAAACTTCATAATCTGTGTATTGAAGCCAAAATACTTTGCCTTTTATTTTGCGGCATCCCTTGCAGTCTTTTGGGAAAGATGGACACTCTACACATTTTGCACCGCATGGGGAAGGATGGAAATATTCATCTTTCCAGTACCACCATTTACATTTATCGGTATCCGGTTTTTCCGTATTGATGTAATATTCTAATGCACGGTACAGGTAAAGCTGGCAGCGGTCTATAGTGTAACCAAGTAAACAGCACTCTTCCAGGTATAAATCGTCTGCTTTTTTACCTTTTAATGATTCGGTGGTGGTGTAGCCCATGGCTTTAAGACCCTGTTCTGTTTTTGGTCCTACATTAGGAATCTTACGGAAAGGATGAACATTATTTCTTGAACTTTTCTTTTTTACTTTTTTCTCTTTTGGCAATGGTAATACCTTTTCCAATGTACTTATCACATCAACCAAAGGATGTTTGTGCTCTACGTCCAGAATATAGTGCTCCTTTGCACCGTTGTATGGGATGCCGGCTTCACTGTCTTGCATTAAGTTGGCAATCGAAGGGTGCTTCTTAACGTAAGCTATATTGTCACATACAAGTATTATAGGCTTTTCGTTGAGGTAAATCATATAATCGCCAAACATCTTGCGATAGCGTACTGTTCCAATTCCTTTTATTTGGGAACATATAAACTCTATGAAGTCAATGTTGCTTGCCATGTATCTATATCCTTTATTTTATTATTGTTTGTTGTAAAGACTCAATAAATTCATCCCTGCCTTTGCAGCTGAATACATATTTCTTACTGTTCGTACGGATGAGTACTAATTCGTTCAGATTAGTTGCATACATAGTATAGCTGCCTAACTTAGGATTTTTGAATTTTCCTAGATATCCGAATAGGCCACCGCTGCCGAATATTCGAATAGAAAAAGCTGTTTCAGAGTTTGGTATCGCTTTTATTTCTATAATATCCTTTATAGGTATATTAATAGCGCCAAACAGTCTGTGTAAAATTATTTTATCATTTCCACTAGTTAATCTTATCGGCATATAGCCCAATCCACCTATAATGGTAGCTATAAAAATAACGACGAGCGTGTATTTGAGCCAAAGCATTGATGACGGAAAATCATCTGTCCAGATAAAATATGTAGATGCTACCAAAATAATGATTGTTATGGCTGTTATGGCCGTAACTCCCATACTCCATGTACATGGGAAAGAAATTCTGTTGTTTTTCATAATGATATGTATTGGAAATATTATTGTTTATAATCTATTGAACCAAAACAAATATAACTAAAACAGTTGTAATTATTATAATCAGTAATAGATTTTTTATGAAATAAAGAATTTATCCGTGATATTCGGTTATTATTTCACTAGCCCATTCAATCAATATGTGGCTTCGTTTGGTAAAGTCGTTTTCTTGAAAATCTGCAGATGCTATATTCAGTATAATACGGTCTTTATCTGTGACATGTTCTGACAGGAGTTTCATTGAACTGATGTAAGAGCCTGTATCAAGAAAATGTTTCATGCGTACGGTGAAACGTGCAGCTTTATAGAGTCCGACTAAGGTGTTTATATCTTTTGCATGAAGAAAATTATGGGAACAGGCATGATACAGGTTACAGGCTCCGGTCAAAACGGAGCGGCGTATGTCGTCATCGCTAGATATTTTTTGCAGATAATCTAATGTACCGATTATGGGCTTCGTATCAAGAACCAGTTGAAGGAGGTCTGATTTTTCCCAGTTAATCAGCTCTCTTTCTCCAGATACGAATCCGCATATCATGTCATGTTCCTCGAAAGAATCAAGCATTGACTGGTAATTCTGTAGATCCTTAAAATTTACTTCGTCAAGAATTATTACCACATCTATGTCGCTGCTGGCTGTCTGTTCGCCTCGTCCGTAACTGCCTTGCAGACCGAAAAACTTAATTCTGTTGCCGAATAGTGAGATAAGTCTCTCTTGAAAAACTTTCAGCCAGGATATTATGTCTAAGTTGTTCTCATTCATATCGTTTGTTTATTCTTGATATTATTGTCGGTGCAAACATTGTCGTCAGGACTACCAATATCCATAAATTTCCGGATAGCGGATTATACGCTGCTATGAGTTCTTTCATAGGTACACCTGTTCCTATTCCGGATGTGAATTCAAATATAACGGTGAGCAGCGTCCATATTATGCCGGCTATGAAACTTTCTTTTCTATTAAGTGTGACTAGTCGTGGAAGGAGCAGCCATGTGATAAACAGTATCATGATACTAAGCAGGATACCGCTAGCGGCTGTAGCCAGTGCGGTATCCAGATATTTGGTTAATACATATTCCCTGAATCCACCATTTAGTATTGCTGTGGGTATGAAGCATAGCCATACGAGAAGGGACTTGAGGTATTTCATATATATTTTGTTTTTATGTAACATATTAGCACTAAATTATTCTAAATGTTTACATTATTGTATTTTATCAGCCGAATATCTCTCGTAACTCTTTATTGCTTAGTTTGCCTATCCAGCTTTCTCCACTTGATACGGTCATGTCTGCCAGATGCTTCTTTTTCTGTATCATGTCGTTTATACGTTCCTCGAATGTATCTTTGGTGATGAAGCGGTGAACCATGACATTGTTCTTCTGACCTATACGGTAGGCACGGTCGGTAGCCTGTGCTTCAACTGCCGGATTCCACCAAAGGTCATAATGGATTACATGTGTTGCGGCTGTCAGGTTTAGTCCTGTTCCCGCTGCCTTAAGCGAAAGGATGAAAACCTTGTCTGTGCGGTTGTTCTGGAAGCGGTCAATCATTGTCTGACGTTCCTTAATACTGCATCCCCCATGATAGAACAGTGGTTTTTCACCTGTCCTTGCAGTTATGAAGTCCACTAACATGTCGCCCATTTCGCGATATTGCGTGAAGACAAGAACCTTTTCGCCGCCATCTACAATCCCTTCTATTCTGTCGAGCAACATCTCTGTTTTGCCTGACAATTCAGACCTGCGGTCGCCGTTCTTAAGGAACTGTGTGGGGTGGTTGCATATTTGTTTCAGAGCCATAATCATCTGGAGGATAAGTCCCTGACGCTTGAATAATGATTCGTTGTCTGTTGTAGGTATTCCCTCTATTTCGTTCATTGCGGATTCCAAGGTCTTTTCGTAGAGAGCGGCCTGTTCCGGTTTGAGAGAAGCATATACATCAAGTTCTATCTTGTCAGGCAGGTCGGAAATGATATTCTTGTCAGTCTTCATTCTTCGCATCATGAACGGAGTCGTCACTTTTCTGAAGCGCATAGCGCAATCACTGTCATTCCAAAGCTGGATAGGGTTTGCGTAGTTTTCCTTGAAGGCTTTAAGCGTATCCAGATAGCCTTTGTTGGCATAATCCATTATGCTCCAAAATTCTGTAAGCCTGTTTTCTACCGGAGTACCACTCAGAGCTATGTGAGTTGTGGCAGGAATTGACTTCACAGCCTTACTCTGTGCCGTATCGTTGTTCTTTATGTTTTGTGCTTCGTCAATGAACATTATAGTCCATTGTCTTTTTTTAAGTTTGGCATTGTCCGAGCGCAGAACACCGTATGTAGTTAACAGAATATCTGATTTAAAGCTCTTCAGATCTCTGCCAGTACCGTGATAGACGAATGTTGACAACGACGGAGCGAATCGGCTTATTTCCATTTGCCAGTTCGTGAGCAGACCCGTAGGTACAACTATGATGACTTTGCCTTCCTTCAATGCTCCCTCTTCTTTCAGTTTCAGAATAAGAGTTATAGCCTGCAGTGTCTTACCCAATCCCATGTCATCGGCAAGCACGGAACCGAATCCTATGCGCATATTTCGGTACATCCACGAGAATCCGCGTTCCTGGTATGGACGCAGTTGTGCATTAAGTTCCCGTGGAAGGGCAATGTTCTCCTGTTCGGTCAATTCCTTGATAAGTTGTCGCACATCGTCTGTAAGGCGTATAGGTGCAGAGTTGTATTCCTCTGTAAGGGCGGCCTGCAGCAACTGTGCCGGAGTGAGTTTATCCATCTTGTGGAAAGCGTCATGAAGCTTTTCCAGAGTTTCTGCATCGGTATAGATATATTTCTGCTTGAATTTTATCAGTCCTCCGGCATTCTTCTGCAGTTTCATGAACTCTTCCATCGACACTATCTCATTGCCAAGTGCCACTTCCCAGTCGAAGGCGAACAAATCGGCAAGGCTCAGGAAGCCTTTCTCACTTCCGGATTTCTTTTTCAGCAACAATGATGCTTTCGGACGTATGAGTTGCTGAAGCGATTTAGGCATGAAAACCTTGAAATCAAGAATCCTTACAGCAGGTATTATTTCGAGTATTACGGGCAGGAATGTCTTTTCGGTGTAGTGTAAAGCTTGTTTTGCTCCATTAGCAATATATCCGTTGAGGTCTTTCATCATTCCTGCCAGCAGGGTGAAGCTTCTCAGAATGGTGAAGCGTTCGTGCTCATATTCGGGTTGTGAGAGTATATCGGACAGTGCAGTGACTTCCTTTTCCGGTTCGCGTGTGTTTTCCACGCCAACGGTAATGTCGAAACCGCCATCGGTACTTTCTTCTACATAGAGAACAGGTCGGTAGTCTGATTCGATGAGCGAGTATGATGCTATCCATGATTTTATTCCGCCCGGCGTTTCTTTTTCTCCTACACCGCTGAAGGGAAGGTGGCTCTCCTTGAAGAATAATTCCTCTACAGGTAATTTCAGACTATCGGCCGTAAGTCTGTTTATGAGTTTTCCGAGAAAGAACGACACAATCCACTCTCCCTTGTTGTAAATAAATTTTCCTGTTTTACGTTCCACTAGTCTGAATTCCAGCAGTTTGTCGGGAATAATATCTTCAAGCATATCCATTAGTTGTCTTACCTGGCTGTCGATATAAGCCGGAATCCACCTGATGGCGTACTCTTT
>NZ_DXVR01000018.1:0-34516 GCF_019417265.1 Bacteroides sp. | reverse complement strand
CTTTACTTGAAAGCTGAAGTATCTGTGGTGCTACAGCTCCTTTCGACAGCAGATGCAGTGAACATATCAGAGCCTGGTTCAGAACTATGACCGAAGGATGATAGTCGGGCGGAAAGTCAGGGTTTATATTCAACAGAGCCAGAGGCAATGAACCGTCGTCAAAAAAGTCCGTTAGCGGTTCCTGTCCCTCATAGCTGATGTTCATTACTTTCCATTTCAGATTGCTGTCAAACTGTAATGAAAATTCTCTATCGGCTTTAATCTCCTTGCCTGAGATGATGTCCGTTTGAGGGAAAAGTCCCGAAGCGTCAAGCCTCCTTGAGAAGAATCGTTGTACATTCTTCTTTGCTCGCATTATTTCAGTAGAGTATTTTTCTTTGAAATCCCCTGTAGTGGAGAAAGGAGGGTTTTCTGCCAGGAGCATGAGCAAGGCTTCCGACTTGTCAGTCAGTTTTGAGAAGTCTATTCTTTTGAACACAGATCCCCCATGGCTCACTTCCCTAGAGCCTTTTGTTCTTACCACCTCCTTTATGTTTTGTACTGATATATCATTGCTGGTCTCTTCGATAAATATTCCGCGTTTCTTAAGCTCTTCCATAATATCTACATTGTGCATACTGAACACAATGAATGGATTATTGTCAATCTCGCGGCTGAACATGTAGATTACGGCAGCAAGGTGTTTGCATGGCACGGCCCAGTCCGGACAGTTGCATTGCATTTTCATGTCGGTCCATTTTTCAGGGAAAATCTTGAGTCCGCAGCTTCTGGCTATTGACATGATTTCCGGGGCCATCTCCCTGTTCATCAACCGTGATATAATGCCCGGATACTTGATTAGTTCATTCATCAGCGCGTCAATCTGTTCCGGGAAGAAAGGAGGAATGATGATATTAACCTTATATGGTGTTATCCTGCTTCCTGACACTTTTGCAGTGATGATATTGTCTTTCAGTTTTATGTCTATAACGTTTCCTTTGCGTGCGTATGTAGCTCCGCGAGGAATACGGTTATCATAGTCTATATGAGTAAGCGAGCGGAGCCATTCGCTGCCCCACAATGTTTTTCCGAATTGTTCTGCCATGTTACTATATCTTATCTGAGTACTGTTTAAATAGTATTTAAATGGTATTTAAACGCTGTTTTGGATTATACTTCTTAGCTTTTATGGTAAGTGTATGCAATTTATTTTTGTCTGTGGCATACAGTTCCTGTAGCCTGATAAGTAGGCATAACCAGAACTTCTGCTATCTGTACATGAGCAGGGGCTGATGCTGCGTAATAAACCACATCGGCTATGTCGTCACCTGTAAGTGGTTTCAGCCCATCGTAAACGGCATCTGCCTTGTTTTTGTCTCCACGGAAACGGATAACGGAGAAGTTGGTCTCAACCATTCCCGGCTTGATGTTGGTTACTCTCAGAGGAGTGTCAACAAGGTCTATACGTAGTCCGTCCGACAGTGCTTTTACCGCAGCCTTGGTTGCGCAGTAAACGCTGCCGCCCGCGTATGCCGCATCGCCTGCAATGGAACCTATATTAATAATGTGTCCGCATCCGCGTTCCACCATATCCGGAACAATCATGCGTGTCATTGCCAGTAGTCCTTTGATGTTGGTGTCTATCACTACGTCCCATTCGTCCAATGAACCTTCGTGTTCTTTATCAATGCCCAAAACCAGACCGGCATTGTTTATCAGAACATCTATATTTTTCCATTCTCCTTGCAGAGAGTCTATGGCATTACGCATTTCTTCACGGTTTCTAACATCGAATGGAAGAGTTACGACTTCTGTTCCTGTCTTTTCAAGTTCCTGTTTCAGACTTTCCAGTTTTTCAGTATTTCGTCCGTTCAGTATAAGTCTGCTTCCCATGGCCGCGAATTTTCTTGCGCAACCTTCACCTATGCCGCTTGTGGCACCTGTGATTAATATTGTTTTTCCTTTCATATTTTAATATCAATACTTCGGTAATAATTAATAAAATACTTAAAATCAATGAGCTAAATTAATAAGAACTAGCATAATAATCAAGTGCCTGATATTCAGTAACTTTATATTTCTATATGTAAGTCAAAGATAGAAACATCAGGAGCAGTCAACCAATATATGAATATCTGTAGGGATACCTTTAATGGATATACCGCAAAGTTAAACAAAAGTACTAAAAAGCTAAACAAAAGTACTAAATATGTAGTAATGGAGACACTACTTTTATTTATGGTCATACCAAGAAAAATAAACTTCACACAGCTTGCGCTTTACGGGAATCGTTGCGAATAGTGTTACAGGCAGACTTTTTTGAAGAAGTTTGACTGTTACGGTGTTTCTGGGATAGCCGAAGTTTTCTAAGAAAAATTAGTTTTATTCTCATAAATTGCATAGTTTTGTATTTGTAATCTTCATAATAGTGAAGATTTATACCTGGAATAATATATGTAACTATCATTATAATGATATATAAATGCGGTTTATATGGTAGATTTCTATGAATACTCCACACTTGAACTTGTAAGGTTATTAGGTAACAGATTTAAAGAATATAGAATTCGTTGCAATCTTACTCAGAAAGATGTTGCTGAGCAATCCGGTATTGTACTTACAACCATCCATAAATTCTAGAATGGTACATCGGGCAATATTTCGTTGTCAACATTTATTGTGTTGTTGAAAGTGGTCGGACAGATTAATACTATAGACAATCTTCTTCTGGAATTGCCAAAATCTCCTTGCCTGAAGGATATGGTTGAAAAGTATTTTATTCATTAAATTAGTAACTATCATTTCAGTAGTAATTCTTATAACACTTGAACTATGAATACCTTTAAATCTATTGATGAGCTTTTGCGTGTACTTGAAAGAGAGAAGCTTTTGTTGAAACAGATGTTTCAGAAAAGAGCTTCAACTTCCTTGAAATATGATTATGCACTCGAACTCACTGAATATAAAGAAGAAAGAATTAAATATCTTATTGACTACGGAATAATAAGAGATCGCGGGAATTTCCTTGAAATGGAGGATGTATATCTTAAATTCTTCGAGGATGTTTTACAGGTCAATGAGAATATAAATGTTTCGTTTGTAAATGATTATCTGGGACGTCTGAATGAAAATATCGATTATTATCTTAAAGAAGATAATGAGCAGCGGAAATATAATTATCACAAAGAGGTAAGACGGTGTCTGAAAAATATTGCAATGATAACAGTGCGTAATGTAATAGACTTGAAACGCAACATTGACAATACTTACAAGAATGAACCAAACTATCGTGTAAAGCTTTCAAAATTGAATAATCTTGATGAAAAACGTAAGAACATAGAACTCCTCATCAATAGGAGTGAAGATATAATAGACAACGCTCAGCCTGTTTTTTTCAGAATTGCCATGGATACTCAAATGCGTATAGTGGTGAATGACGTGAAACTTCAGCTTAATGATTCTTATCATAATCTCATTGAGATAGAGAAGCAGATTATTCATTACCTGAATCTTATAGCTTATCAGAACAGGATATTCGAGAAAGTCCGCCGTTTGAAATACCTTCGTGACCAGTTCCTTTTAGACGAAAAAACTGATATACGTCAGGTTGTCAGTATGAGAAATCCTCTGTGGATGGAGCCTCAGACCAATTACAGGATAAAACTTTCGGTAGATAATCTGCGTACTTCTGTAGTGGCATTGGAGATAATAAGAAAAATCATATCAAAAAGGAAGAACCTGACTAAAGGTCCGAAGAATATAGCCGATGCTATACCTCAGGAATATCTGAAGACAGAGGGTGAAGTTCTTGACCAGATAAACTTACAGGAAATTTATAATGCTTTCTCGGCATCAAGCAGTCATCTGTTTAAGTTTGTAATGAATTACAATTATCATAAATATCATAGCACTGACGAGAGAATCTTGTTTTTCTGCCAGATAGCATCGCAGTATGCCGAAGGACTGAATTTCACCGACAAGTATGAAACAAGCCATAACGTGGAATATCCTTTGATATATTCCAAATGACTCCAAACAATTACCGATAGTTCCTAATAATTTCATAATCATAATCAGAATAATCATGAAATATACCGAAGAAATATTCAATATATTGAGTAAGGGCGGATTTATTTCTGCAAACAGCGTTTCTCCTGCTATAAAGCGGTATTATGATGCCATAGAAGAGGATTTGACCGATTATTACGAATATTATAAAGGCATAGGTTTTTATCTCGAAGGTGGTGACGGATATTATATGTTCACCCGACAGGAGGCGAAAGTTGATCTTGAGCGAAAACTTGAAGCAGTTATGAAGTGGATTGACTACCTAAGTTTCCTTAAAACGTATGATGCTACATTCGGTCCCGGATTTAAGTTCCGCCCGGCAGACATAGAAGTTCAGATAAGTTGCCATATTGAGCTGAAGGATAAGGCTTCCAAACTGTTTCAGGATAAGAAGAAATATAATGAGGTTGTGGAGAAACTTGTTTCTGAACTTGAAAAGGCAGGAATGATAGAACTTGAGAATGAACATGATAGCACTTATAAAGTATTAACGGCATTTCACTATATGGAGGATCTGGTGGACTGCATAACAATATCGGAGGAAATGAACGATGAGATATCTCAATAAGGTAATATTTCTGAACAGCGCACATGTGCCGTATGCCGAAGTAAAGTTGGATGGCAATGTACATTTTATTGGTACCCAGGGCGTTGGTAAAAGTACCCTTTTGCGCGCTGTCTTGTTTTTCTATAATGCAGACAAACTCAGATTGGGCATACCGAAAGAAAAGAAGAATTTTGATTCTTTCTATCTCCCTTTTGCCAATTCGTATATAGTTTATGAAGTAATGCGCGAAAACGGTGCCTATACCGTAGTTGTAACGAAGTCGATGGGTAGGGCTGCCTTCCGCTTTATTGATGCACCATACAGTAAGGAGTGGTTTGTTGACGGCAAAAATGAGGTTTCTGCCGACTGGAGTGTGATTCGTACAAGAGTGTCGGAATCCGGTGCAAGCGTGTCGTCGCTAGTTACAGGCTATGATATGTTTCGTGATATAATATTCGGCAATAACAGAAAGCCGGATTTGCTTCAGTTCCGTAAGTATGCCATTGTAGAGAGCTCGCGATACCAGAATATACCGCGTACAATTCAGAATGTATTCCTTAACTCAAAGCTTGATGCCGATTTTATAAAGGATACCATCATACAGTCAATGGATGATAATGAGTTTGTTGTAGACCTGAGTTATTATCGGAACCAGATAGAGACTTTCGAGCAGGAATATTCCGACGTAATGCTGTGGATAAAACAGGATAGAAATGGAGTGGTACTTGTCAGGAAACAGGCTGATACAGTAATAAAGAATTACAGAATGCTTCTGTATGCTGATAAGCGGATTAAAGACGATAGACAGCATCTCAATTATTCTGAAAGGGTGGCACGCCTGAAGCTCCCAGAACTGGAAGAACAACTCCTGCAACTTAAAGAGGGAGCCGAACGGTTTACACGTTTGCTTGGAGAAGAAAAAGATAAGTTTGACAGAGAGCGCGACAAGCTTGTAAAGTTAAGCGGTATTATAGAGTCTGACCTTAAGAAGATAAGGGAAAAACGAAAATATTATGAACAGGAACATATTGACGAGGTTATATCAAGAGTAAATAGGGAAACGTCACTTAAATACGAACTGGAGTCTTTGAATAAGGTGTATAATGAACTCACGAGTACGTACCGGGATATAATAAGCAAATACTCTTTGATGGAAAAGAGCATTGATGCCGATTTTGAAAGATTTGAGAATGAAATCAACAAAAGGGTATTAAGCCTTGAAAACGAACTTGGTAAAAGGATTGCGGAATTGACAAAGAAAAGCAATACTCAGGCTGAAGAAATACGCTCTGTTTATGAAGAGAAACTTAAAACACTTGCCTACAGCAAGGAACAGCTGCTGGAAGAAATATCCAACCTGAAACAACAGAAAACAAGGGTTGAGTGTACTGTTCATTTCAAGGATGAGATAAGTGACTGTGAGGAACGGTTGAGAAACATATCTTCCGAAGAAAAGGATACCGCCGTGAAAGCTGACCGTCTGAAACTGGAGTGCGACCGCCTAAGACAGAAGTCAGAAGCGGAAACTATGATAGTTGAAAAAGAGTATGATACGAAAATAGATGAGGCTCTACGCTGCAGGAAACAGTTGGACGCAGAAATAGAATCATTGAATGTCCTGATAAACAGCAGCAAAGGCTCTTTTTGCGAATGGCTCGACAAGAACAGGCCAGGATGGCAGGAAAATATAGGTAAGATTGCAGATGAACAACTTATACTCTACAATCAGAATCTTTCTCCTGAACTCTCAACCGATGGAAGTAATTCTTTTTATGGTGTAAAAATTAATTTGGCTGAAGTGCAGCGTGAATTACGCTCGCCGGAACAGCTTAAAGCTGAGTTTAAGGCCAAATCTTCAGATAGGGATGAATATACTAGAAAAATAAGCCTTCTGAATGAAGAAAAAACGAAGCGTACAGAAGAAATAAAAAATAAGTATAGAAAACAGATTTCAGCCATATCGGGCGAAAGGCAGGTTCTTGAAATTCAGTTACAGCAATATCCGCTTCAGATTAAGAATATTAAGGCGGAACAGGCTTCGTGGGAACGTAAAGAATCGGAGTGGAAAAGAAACAGGCTTGAGGAGATAGAAACACTTATTGGAGGCAAGGAGAAGGAAAGGCAAAAATGTTGCAATAATGAAGATCTTTTGAAACAGGAGAGAGAAAAGCGGATTCTTCAGATTAATGAAGAGCTGAGAAAGGCGGAAAAGAAAGAACGCAGTGCTGTTGAAGCAGAGATACAGACAGTACAAAATGAACTGTCCGACCGGTGTACAGATGCGGATAACAGAAAAAAAGAACTTCACAAGTTGCAGAACGAGGAGTTGAACGGTAAGGGAGCTGATACATCGGCTATAAATTCCTATAAAGCAAAAATTGATGCAGTCAAGTCTGAATTGGATTATATATCGCAAAAACAGTCGTTGGTGTGGAATTATGAGAAAGACAAGAGAGAACTGTTTGACCGTGAACCTGAATTGCGCGACAACAAGAAGAACAATGAAATGCATCTGGACGAGCTTGAAGAAAAATACGCATTGAGGAAAAACAAGCTTACAGGTCAGTACGAAACTGTAAAAAACAGTATAAACGAAAAGTCGGCCGAACGTGATGCCATTAAGAACGATCTTTGCGCTCTTGAGAATTTCCGCAAAGATGAAGGCTTCTGTCCTCCGGAGTCGTACACTCATGAAGAACTACCTACCAATAAACCTTGTGGTAAGATAGTGGAAGAGCTGAAAAGTCTGATAGTTTCTCTTGGCAAGGATACTGATAGTTTCAAAAAATCGGTAAATCTGTTTAACAGTAACTTTACTGCAAGAAATACTTTCAGTTTCCCTCAGTCATTGTCGTGTGATTCAGATTACATGGATTTCGCATCCAATTTATGTGAGTTTGTGGAAAACAATAAAATTACCGAATATCAGAACCGCATAAGTGAAAGATACGTAAACATAATAAGACGCATATCAAAGGAAACAGGAGAGCTTACCCAAAGCGAAAGCCTTATTAATAAGACTATTAAAGACATAAATGACGATTTCATTAAGCGTAATTTTGCAGGAGTTATCCGCAGTATCGAACTCAGACCATTGCAGAGTAACGACAAACTTATGCAGCTTCTTATAGAAATAAAGAATTTCAATGATGAGAACACCTTCAATATGGGTGAAATGGACCTATTCTCACAGGATTCGCGCGAGAACGTGAATCTCAAGGCTGTAAAATATCTTAATTCATTCAGTAAACTGCTTAAGGATGAGCCTTCCAGGAAGAGTCTTGTCGTTTCTGATACCTTTAACCTGCAGTTCCGTATTATCGAAAATGATAATGACACAGGCTGGGTTGAGAAAATAGCGAATGTTGGTTCCGACGGCACAGACATACTGGTTAAAGCTATGGTGAACATCATGCTTATCAATGTTTTCAAGGAAAAAGTCTCAAGGAAATTCGGGGATTTCAAGGTGCATTGTATGATGGATGAAATCGGTAAGCTGCATCCTAATAATGTGAAAGGCATACTTGAATTTGCCAATTGCCGCAACATATTACTTATCAACAGTTCGCCTACCACTTATAATGTTGAGGATTATAAATATACTTATCTGTTAAGCAAAGATGCGAAAAGCAATACACGGGTAGTGCCATTGCTTACACGAAAATAAAAATGACTTGTAACAATATGGAAATAAATAAAAAACGATTTACAATATCTGTTGCGAAAAAATTGCTTTATATGCTTGATGGAAGAACTCTTCCTTCAAGCTCGCTTCCGCGTTGGATAGTTGATGAATTAAGGATAGAGGGGCTTATTACCGGAATAGCCAGTGGCAGCAGAGTTTCCTATCGCCTTACAGATCCTGTGGCATTCGGTAGATATGTTTCAGATAATTATACATCCGGCACTTCTCTTGAAAGATGGATTGAAATCTTTTCCGGCGAGAACAAAGACTTGCAGCGCAGTATGCTTGTACAGGAAACAGGCGATTCCAAGACTTTTAAGCTTCGAACTTTCAGAGGTTTTCTTGTGAACTGTTACGAACCTGTTCATGCAAGAATAGGGAATAGTGATTTTGTTATATCCCCTCCGGAAGGAAGTGCTGTTTTCATACAAAAGCCGAATGAGTTTTATATACCGTCAGACGTTACAGTGGTGGGAATGGAAAATGGTGAGAACTTCCGTCATATACGGAGTCAGAAAAATCTGTTTGGAGATAATAAAATTTTGTTTGTTTCCAGATACCCCCATTCGGCAGATTTAAGGGAATGGCTTATTAAAATTCCTAATAGATATATACATTTTGGAGATTTTGATCTGGCAGGTATATGTATATATCAGTCAGAGTTTTATAAATTTTTGGGCGACAGAGCGAGTTTCCTTATTCCCGAAGATATAGAAGAAAGGTTGAAATCCGGGAATAAGGGACTGTATGACGCTCAATATCTTAGATATAAAAATCTGAAGATTATAGATTCACGTTTGAACGGGTTGGTTGAAATGATTCATCATTATGGTAGGGTGTATGAACAGGAAGGATACATTGAAAAATGTACATATTAAATTAACCGTTAAAATCATAAAGTCCCTTCTTCCATCCCTCAAAAGGACACTTATCTTTTATTTCGTTATACAACTTGCAATTAAAAGAGAATAACTTATCAGCTTCATCCAAGACTTTTTTATCACCAATAAAATCTAAAAGATTAAAGTCCGGTTCTGTATCTATCGTGAATGATATAGCACCAATATTGTCTTCATCCGGGAACGAAATAAAGGTATAAGGAGTTTCTCCGGTAAAAAGATTACATACGGTCGGGCAATGTTTTTCTAACATCTGAAGCAGGCGTCCTGGATTTTCATGATTATTCAGACGATTAAAGAAAGTTCCCCAGCAACATGTAAGACTAAGTTGGTTGATTCCGATTGGAACCAGGCATACAACACCATATAATCCCTTGTTTACCTTTAGAATCAATTCTATATGATTCTGACGAACTGCATAAGTATAAGAATACCCTTTCAAAAAGGTTGCACCAGCTTTTTTATCAACGAAATTACGCATATTGAAATTCTACTATATTAACATTTACTTTGCCTGTTGTAAGTAATAATCAAAAATGTACCAGATAATAATTTAAGAATTAAGTATCAGTGTGACAAAGGTATATAAAAAACTTCATTTTTATGTGCTGGTGTAATAATAAAAAGAAGATTTTTTATTTTTCTTAATCAAAGAAACCGTAACACGTTCGTGTTCCACGCGTGACATGTACGTGTTACGCTTTCCGGAACGGCTCGTTTTGAGAAATATTTATAGTCATGTGACCTTTTTCGAACGGTTGTCATGTTTTCCGAAGCCGAGTGTCATGTAATAATATGTAGCAAAAAAGCCCTTTTCTCTGATAAATGATATTTTTCTTCAAAAAAAACTATCATTTTATTTGTTTATATCAAAAAAGCCTTTACCTTTGCAAGTGTGAAGACAATAAACAGTAAAATATGAAAGCAACTAACATTATTATTAACCTGGCAGTCCTGCATATTATTCGCGTCGTGGTCTTGGAACCAAGAGGTGAGGAAGGTTCATGTATGTAGTTGCATATATATGATATTGATGAAAGCCTTTCTCACACGTGTATGGGAAAGGCTTTTTGATTAAATAAGGAGAGATGAAAATGAAAAATGAGTTACGCAGTTCGATGAGCACACAGGGTCGACGCATGGCCGGTGCAAGAGCATTATGGGTGGCAAATGGAATGAAAAAGGAAATGATGGGCAAACCTATCATAGCTATTGTGAATTCATTTACACAGTTCGTTCCGGGACATACACATTTGCATGAGATAGGTCAGCAGGTGAAAGAGGAAATAGAGAAACTCGGATGCTTTGCCGCTGAGTTCAACACTATCGCGATAGACGACGGTATAGCAATGGGACACGACGGAATGTTGTATTCATTGCCTTCGAGAGATATCATTGCCGACAGTGTGGAATATATGGTGAATGCTCATAAGGCTGATGCTATGGTATGCATCTCAAACTGCGACAAGATTACTCCGGGTATGCTTATGGCTTCCATGCGACTGAATATTCCTACTGTGTTCGTGTCGGGCGGTCCGATGGAAGCGGGAGAGTGGGGCGGACAGCATCTTGACTTGATAGATGCGATGATTAAGTCTGCCGACCCGACAGTGAGCGATGAGGATGTGGACCGGATAGAAAGACATGCCTGTCCGGGATGCGGATGTTGCTCAGGTATGTTTACTGCAAACTCAATGAACTGTCTGAACGAGGCTGTCGGTCTTGCTCTTCCGGGTAACGGAACGATAGTAGCGACTCACGAAAACCGCAAGCAGTTGTTCAAGGATGCTGCGGCTCTCATCGTAAAAAATGCTTATAAATATTATCAGGACGGCGACGAAAGTGTATTGCCGAGAAGCATCGCTGCACGTCAGGCCTTCCTTAATGCAATGACACTTGATATCGCTATGGGTGGTTCCACAAATACAGTGCTTCACCTGCTCGCAATAGCGCACGAGGCAGAGGTGGATTTCACAATGGACGATATCGACATGTTGTCACGCCGTGTGCCTTGTCTTTGCAAGGTGGCTCCTAACACTCAGAAATACCACATTCAGGATGTCAACAGAGCGGGAGGTATAATGAATATCCTTGCACAGCTGAACAAGGGCGGTCTGCTCGATACATCGGTTTCGCGTGTGGACGGTATGACACTGGCTGAGGCTATTGCAAAATATGATATCTCGGCTGAGAGTGTTGATGCTGAGGCAAAAAGAATTTATACAAGCGCTCCGGGCGGAAAGTTCTCTATCAAACTTGGCTCGCAGGGCAATTATTATAAGGAACTCGATACAGACCGCGCTACAGGATGTATCCGCGATTTGGAACATGCCTACAGCAAGGATGGCGGACTGGCAGTGCTGAAAGGTAATATAGCGCAGGATGGATGCGTGGTGAAGACTGCCGGTGTGGACGAAAGCATCTGGAAGTTCTCAGGACCGGCCAAGGTGTTCGATTCTCAGGAATCGGCTTGTGAGGGTATTCTCGGCGGAAAGGTTGTAAGCGGAGATGTGGTAGTCATCACTCACGAAGGACCTAAGGGTGGTCCGGGTATGCAGGAGATGCTTTATCCTACATCTTATATCAAATCAAAACATCTCGGTAAGGAATGTGCGCTGATTACCGACGGACGTTTCAGTGGCGGTACATCGGGATTGAGTATCGGACATATATCTCCTGAAGCTGCTGCCGGAGGAAACATCGGCAAGATTGTGGATGGCGATATCATCGAAATAGATATACCGAACCGCAGTATCAATGTGAAACTTTCGGATGAGGAACTTGCCGCACGTCCGATGACACCTGTCACTCGCGACCGTAAAGTGTCTAAGGCACTTAAGGCATACGCAAGCATGGTAAGTTCGGCTGATAAGGGTGGAGTAAGAATTGTTGACTAAAAAGCATATACATATGAAAGAGATAATAACAGGTGGTGAAGCATTGATGCGCTCGCTGGAGCATCAGGGAGTAAAGACTATCTTCGGTTATCCCGGAGGAGCGATTATGCCTGTATTCGATGCTTTATATGACCATAGAGATAAACTTAACCATATATTGGTACGTCACGAACAGGGTGCGGCACATGCTGCCCAGGGATACGCAAGAGTATCGGGCGATGTGGGTGTATGTCTGGTGACAAGCGGACCGGGTGCCACAAATACCATTACCGGTGTAGCGGATGCCATGATAGACAGTACGCCTATCGTAGTGATAGCCGGACAGGTGGGAGCAGGACTCCTTGGTACGGATGCTTTCCAGGAGGTTGACCTTGTTGGTATCACTCAGCCAATCTCGAAATGGAGCTATCAGATACGCCGTGCCGAGGATGTGGCTTGGGCTGTGGCAAGAGCTTTCTATATAGCACGTTCAGGCCGTCCGGGACCTGTGGTTCTCGACTTTGCGAAGAATGCTCAGGTGGAGATGACTGACTATGAGCCTGTTGACGTTGATTCCATCCGCAGCTATGACCCTGATCCGGAAACAGACCCTAAGGCTTTGGCTGAGGCTGTAAGACTTATCAATGAATCGGAAAAACCGTTGGTGCTTGTAGGTCAGGGAGTTGAATTGGGAAATGCTCAGGAAGAGCTTCTGAAGTTCGTAGAGAAAGCTGATATCCCTTGCGGATGTACATTGCTGGGACTCTCGGCTATGCCTTCGGAACATCCTCTGAACAAGGGAATGTTGGGTATGCACGGAAATCTCGGTCCTAACGTAAAGACCAACGAATGTGACGTATTGATAGCTGTAGGTATGCGTTTCGACGACCGTGTGACTGGTAAACTTGAAACATATGCCAAACAGGCAAAGGTGATACATCTGGATGTTGACCCTTCGGAAATAGGCAAGAATGTACCAGTACATGTTCCGGTGCTTGGTAACTGCAAGCGTACCTTGAGTCTGCTTACCGAACTTATCCAGCCTAACAAGCATACTGCATGGATTGACAGTTTCTGTCAGTATGAACAGCAGGAATTCGACAAGGTTATCAAACCTGAGGTTTATCCGGCAGAAGGTCCGATAAACATGGGTGAGGTAGTAAATGCAGTGAGTGAGGCTACAAACCATGAAGCTGTGCTGGTGACTGACGTAGGCCAGAATCAGATGATGGCATGCCGATACTTCAAGTTTACGAAGAACAGAAGTGTGGTTACTTCAGGCGGTATGGGAACAATGGGATTCTGTATTCCGGCAGCTATAGGAGCTACATTCGGCCGTCCTGACCGTACGGTTTGTGCGATAATGGGCGACGGAGGTCTTCAGATGACAATGCAGGAACTCGGTACTATCATGGAACAGAAGGCTCCGGTCAAGATGATTCTGATGAACAACAATTACCTTGGAAATGTACGTCAGTGGCAGGCAATGTTCTTCAGAAGAAGATATTCGTTCACACCGATGATGAATCCGGACTATATGCAGATAGCATCGGCGTATGGCATTCCTTCAAGAAGAGTCATAGAGCGTGAAGAGCTTAAAGACGGAATAGAGGAGATGCTTGCAACAGACGGTCCGTTCCTTCTTGAGGTCTGTGTGGTGGAAGAAGGTAATGTATTGCCGATGACTCCTCCGGGAAGCTCGGTCAACTATATGATGATGGATTTGGATTGCTAACGGGTAGGAGGATTAAAAATGGAAAATAAGACATTATATACTATCATAGTTCATTCGGAAAACATAGCCGGTTTGCTTAATCAGGTGACTGCCGTTTTTACACGTCGCCAGATTAATATAGAAAGCCTTAATGTGTCAGCTTCATCAATAGCCGGTGTACATAAATATACCATTACCTGCTGGACTACTGCCGATATAGTGGAGAAGGTCGTACGCCAGATTGAGAAGAAAATGGATGTTATTCAGGCGCACTATTTTACGGATAAGGAAATCTTCCAGCGTGAGGTGGCTATGTATAAGGTATCTACACCTGAGTTTCAGAAAAATCCTGAGGCATCGAAGGTGGTCAGACGTTCAAACGCGCACATCGTAGAAGTAAATCCGGTGTTCTCTATTATAGAGATGGTTGGTATGAGCGATGAGATAACTTTCCTTTACGAGGATTTGAAAAGGCTTAATTGCGTACTCCAGTTCGTACGTTCGGGAAGAATAGCCGTATCGACAAGTTGTTTTGAACGTGTGAACGAGTATCTTGCCCACCGTGAGGAAAGATATAAAAAAGGTTTGTAAATATATTTTGTTATGGCAGAAAAAAATGAAGTTGGAACCTATAAGTTTGTAGCGGAACCTTTCCATGTGGATTTCACAGGAAAACTCACTATGGGAGTTCTGGGAAACCATCTGCTGAATTGTGCAGGGTTTCATGCCACAGAGAGAGGTTTCGGAATAGCCGAACTGAACGAAAGCCACTATACATGGGTGTTGTCACTACTGGCAATAGAGATGGAGGAATATCCTATGCAGTATGAGGATTTCAGCATACAGACATGGGTGGAGAATGTTTACCGCCTGTTTACAGACCGTAATTTCTCTATTCTCGATAAGGACGGCAAGCCTATAGGATATGCACGCTCTATATGGGCAATGATAGATTTGGAATCGCGCAAGCCTGCCGATTTGCTTACATTGCACGGTGGCAACATAGTAGACTATATCTGTCAGAAGGATTGTCCGATAGCAAAACCGGGAAGGATAAAGGTTGCATCGAAAGAACCGGTAGGAGAGTATGTGGCAAAATACAGCGACATCGACTGCAACGGACATGTGAACAGTATAAAATATATAGAACATATACTTGATTTGTTCCATATGGATGTGTTCCGCAAAAAAATGATACACCGTTTTGAAATGGCGTATGTGGCGGAAAGCTATTATGGCGACAAACTGACTTTCTATCGTGAACAGATTTCGGACAATGAATTCGATATCGAAGTGAAGAAGAACGATAGTGAGGTAGTAGTAAGAAGCAAAGTGATATTTAAGAATTAAAAATTAATAATTAAGAATGAGTTGACAACTCATAAACTTATAAACTTAAAAACTTATAAAGAACATGGCACAATTAAATTTTGGCGGTGTGATGGAAAATGTAATCACCCGCGATGAATTTCCATTGGAAAAAGCACGTGAGATTTTGAAAGATGAAACAATTGCAGTTATAGGATATGGAGTACAGGGACCGGGTCAGTCATTGAACCTTCGCGACAACGGATTCAATGTTATCGTTGGTCAGCGTCCGGGAAAGACTTTTGAAAAAGCTATCGCGGACGGATGGGTACCGGGAGAAACTTTGTTCGGTATCGAAGAAGCTTGCCGGAAGGCTACTATCGTAATGTGTCTGTTGTCTGACGCAGCTGTAATGTCTGTATGGCCTACTATCAAACCATATCTTACTCCGGGCAAGGCATTGTATTTCTCACACGGTTTCGCCATCACTTGGAATGACCGTACAGGCGTAGTTCCTCCTGCTGACATCGACGTTATCATGGTTGCTCCTAAGGGCTCAGGTACTTCATTGCGTACAATGTTCCTCGAAGGTCGTGGCTTGAACTCATCATACGCAATCTATCAGGATGTAACAGGCAAGGCATTCGACAGAACTATCGCTCTTGGTATCGGTATCGGTTCAGGTTATTTGTTTGAAACTACATTCCAGCGTGAAGCTACTTCCGACCTTACAGGTGAACGCGGTTCATTGATGGGCGCTATCCAGGGATTGCTTCTTGCACAGTACGAAGTATTGCGTGAAAACGGACATACTCCATCTGAAGCATTCAACGAAACTGTAGAGGAACTTACTCAGTCATTGATGCCTTTGTTCGCTAAGAACGGTATGGACTGGATGTACGCTAACTGTTCTACTACTGCACAGCGTGGTGCTCTTGACTGGATGGGCCCATTCCACGATGCTATCAAACCTGTAGTTCAGAAATTGTATCAGAGCGTTAAGAGCGGTAACGAAGCTCAGATTTCTATCGACTCTAACTCTAAGCCTGACTATCGCGAGAAACTCGAAGCTGAATTGAAGGCTTTGCGTGAAAGCGAAATGTGGCAGACTGCAGTTACAGTACGCAAACTTCGTCCTGAAAACAACTGATAAATAATAAAGAGAAATCTTCTTCCCTCTTTTTGGTGATATCGCATTGCCAAAGAGAGGGATTTTTAGTATATATCCTCAGAAAATTTTTCATCGAAAGGTATAATATATCGTGCTTTTGACTAATTTTGTTGACAGTGATTGATTCTAAGTATAAACATAAAAAGTGTAGAGATATGAATAACGAATTCTTAGAGATAATAAAGACTCGTCGCAGCTGCCGTCAGTATAAGGCAGAACAGATTACGGATGAAGAGTTGAAAGCTGTTTTGGAAGCAGGAACTTATGCCCCTACATCACGCGGTATGCAGTCGCCTTACATTGTGGCTGTCCAAAATGATGACATACGCAAGAAACTGGCAGAGATGAATGCCCGTGTGATGGGAGTTACTTCCAATCCGTATTATGATGCGCCTACATATGTTTTAGTATTTACTCCGGCTGATGCCAACAATCCGATACAGGACGGAAGCTGTGTACTGGAAAACATGATGCTCGCCGCTCATGCCATAGGACTTGCAAGTTGCTGGATTCACAGGGAAAGAGAAATGTTCTCTACTGAGGAAGGAAAGAAACTGATGGAAAGTTTCGGTCTGCCTGAAGGTCTGGTTGGTATCGGTGCGCTTGCTTTGGGATATCCGGCAAAACCGGCCGATGCTCCGAAACCTCGTAAGGTGGATTACTATAGAGTGATAAAATAAATTTACAGGACATAATAATAGCCATGACAGGGATATGTTTATCTTCTGTCATGGCTTTGTTTTATGCAGCTATTATTATTTCGATAACAAATCAGCCATCTCGCCACCCTTTCTTGCTTTGTATGTTCCTTTTGGGTCAATGTACGATGTAAATTCAGCCTGAATATATTCACTTGATTTGGTAAATTCTATTCTTCCTATTTCTTCTCCTTTACTATTCTTTATAATATCCGATGGGATATTTGTGAATGTTCCGTTCCATTCTACAGTTGGAACATTTAATCTTGAATTGGCAGAACTCCAGTCTTCGTATAAACAATAAAAAGTATATCCAGAGCTGTTCTGGCTTATCTTGATTTTTGTTTCTCCGGTTTCTTCAGAGCCACCGATATATAAACCTGTTATATCATCGTCTTCTGTCACTTCTTCTGTGCTGCAACTTGCAAAACCCGCAGCCAATGTCACGCACATCATCAAATAAAAAGCTTTTCTTCTGATTGATTCTAATAATGAACTTGTTTTCATAAGATTTAATGTTTTACTGTTATCATAATACAAATGTAAGTAATATATATGAACAAAAAAAGAGACTGCCGGGGAAATTTGCAGTCTCTTGTTCTTTAGGGACAAACTCTTTTGTCTCTCTGACTTACTCACTTTCACAAGCTTGAAGTCAGGATATATAAATCTATTACTATGAAAAACATGCGAATATACCCAATTTCGTGATATTGTCAAAACAAATGATTGAAAAACTGCATGTAATTAACAGTAATTATATCAAAATGCTATTTCTTACACAAATCTTTATAATCACAGTACTGACATTTGTCTTCAACCTCAGTTTGAGAGAAACTTGTCTCAGGGTTGAAGATTTCCTCCAAAAGTGTATTCAGTCTTTCGCGGAAATCTTCTTCGTGAATGCTGAAATCATCTACATTATCTCTATTTCGGGCTTCTCCCATCTGCACTACAGGCGAGTAGTTTTCCGATGCTGCCTTATGTATGTACAGTAGGGAAGGAGCTACCTTCAACTGATTGTTTTTCTCCCTCAGTTTCTTGCAGACTATTGATGAGTACATGAATGTCTGGAAAATATAGTTAGACCTTTTCTTGTCCTGAATGAATAAGGATTCTACATCCGGCGGACATTGCGCATCGCCTCCGGTCTTGTAGTCCACTATTCGCAGGGTATTGTCTTTCGTGTCCATGCGGTCTATTATACCGCCTATGCGTGATTTGATTATGCCTTTCGGAGTCTTGATATCAATATCTTCCTCAACGAACTTCTCCGAAGCAGTGAATGTAAACGGTGCGTATCGCAGGTCATTCCGCAAGAGCTGTTTTATGTATCTCAGTATCACAGCTGAGTTTATAAGCTGCAATCCGTTGTATTCCGGGCGTTCCGTCAGAGGTATATTGAAAAACAGTTCCTTGAAACCGTTATCCACATATTCCTGGAGTTTTACATCATTTTGCAAAAGCTTTTCAAGAGAGTTGCAATCTATCACTTTTCCGTGTGCGGTAAGGTCCTTGTAGATATGTTCTGCGGCGTAATGGAATATACTTCCGAACTTAGCCGAATCTATCTCCGCACTTACTTCATCGGGGGCAGTCAGCAAGGCTACATATTTGTAATAAAATTTCAGATTGCAATCTATGTATGTATTGAGTGCAGAAGGTGACAGAAGAGCCTTTTTGTTTACTCTCGTATCAAAAACACTCTGCATTCTTTTCATTATCTCCGGGGTTTTCTTGATTTCAATCTTTTCAGTGCCCTGTGGCGATTGTGCGGCCTCCAGTCTTTCACGCTTGATGTCGAATCCCCACTCGATGAGGAACTGGAGCATGAAGCGTGACATCTCTCCGCGGTTTATACCGTCGCTTGATGTATTGAAAAGCAGAGTTACTTTCTCGGCTCTTTGCAACAGTCTGTAGAAGTAATAAGCAAATACGGCTATTTTATGGTCGATTGTAGTCATACCGAATGCCTTTCTGATATTGTAAGGGATGAATGAGGCATCGCTTCCACTTTTCGGTAGCTGTCCTTCGTTTGCAGAAAGCATTACAATGTTTCTGAAGTCCAGATTTCGGGTTTCAAGTACTCCCATCACCTGCATACCTATTGCCGGCTCGCCGTGGAAAGGAATGTTGGCCGACTGGATGACGCGCGAGAGCAGACGCTTGAATGTACTTTGGTTCACGTCAAGGTCGCCTTCATCTATCAGTGAACTGAATCGGTTTATCATGGTGTATGCTTTGAACAGTGCTTCGCGATATAGCTGGTCCAAGGCAGTATCCATAGTGGCCGATTTCTTCTGATATACGGCTGCAACCTGTTTCAGTACTGTGGTAATCATCCGGCAGATAGCCTGGTTGCTGTTGCATGGTGTGAATATGGTTTCCGTAGTCTCGTCCTTTTTCAGTTCCGATGGGAGAGGGTAGAAACGGTTGTCGTGGATAAGGGATTTCTCCAATTTCCCTGCTTCCTCGCTCAGGAGTTGAGTGTATGGATGCTTAAGCACACTCAATACTTCGGCAAACAGGAATCTGCCGTTTGACGGATTATAACCTGAAGTGTGAAGCTCTATAAGCGAGTTGATAAAGCTGCAAGCAGGAGTCTGCGACAATGGAAATCCCATCGTTATATTGATATGATGTATATTCTCTGGCAGTGAGTGAAGTACAGGTTGCAGTAAAGATTCGTTACATAATACTACGGCTGTTTCCTTTTCTTCCTCCGTAAGGTTTGTTCTTATCCATTGCGGAAGATATCTTGCTTGCCCGTTCTCGGTTGGCGATTCTATATATGTAATATCTTTCGGGGAGTTCAGATTGTTGAATACAGACGGTGGAAGTTCCGACGGGAAATCCCTAAGATTGCGCTTTATGAATTCGCCTGCCTCGTGAGGATGCTTGTTGAGATAGAAGTTGTCGTAATCCCAATAGAACATAGCCTTTCCGGCTTTATTAAGTTTGCTGAATAGAGTATGTTCCACCTTATTCAGCACGTTGAATCCCACGAAGACATATCTGTCGTAAGGGAGTTTGTCAATATCCATAGACTCAGTTACTTCCCTGTACATCATACCCTCGTAAGCTATGCCTTGTTCGCGGAGTACCGCTCTGAATTCAGTATATATTTCTCCAAGTACGTCCCAGATATTGATGAATCGTTGTTTCAGCTCGGTAACCTTGTCTATGGAGAAATTCTTGAAGAACTGGCTTAATGCTTCCTTCTGTCCTTCTTCCAGGAATTCGTATCCGTTGTCGTTAAGTTCGTTCAGATCCTTAATATTGCGGAACATGGCTTCTGTGTCCACCATATTCTTATCCGCATCGTCAAAGTCGCTTATAAGAAGTTCACCCCAGAAGTAGAAATCGTCGAGTGATTCCTTGCTGCCTGTTATATTGACAAACACCTTATATAGTTCGCACACAAGTTTCACAGGGTCACCAATCTGAAGGTCTGAAACCTTACGGAACAGTTCGCCTATACTTATATATGCCGGCGACCATATCGGTCTGTCGGTTTCCGATGCCAGATATTCATTGAAGAACAGGCCGGCTCTCTTGTTAGGGAAGACAATGGCCGTACGGGCAAAGTCACCGTTTGTCTTCGTATATAAATCGTGAGCTACAAGCTTTAGAAAAGTTTCCATTTCCTTTTAAATAAATCGTTACACATTCTCCAGTTCGCCGGAGTAAACATACCATATATAGCCTTTAATGCCAGTATATCCCATTTCCGATAGCAGGAACATATATTCCCTTACTTGAGTGGAGTATTCCGGCTTTTTCTTTCCGAATTTGAAATCTACCACTACCACCTCATCATCTTTCATCATCACTCGGTCCGGTCGTCTGGTCTGCATCTTTCCCTGTTCGTCATTATAGATTATGGAACATTCGTTATACAGTGTCCATTCTCCGCTATACCAGCCTTTCACTTCCTCAAGGCTCAAGGCTCTTTCTGCTATCTCGCTTATCTCTTCTGCCTTTTCTGCAGATTCTATCACACCTTCGAACAAGAGCCTTTCAATAGCTGAAGGTAAATCCTCTCTTGTGTCGATAGATGCAAAGAGTGTATGAAGCAGCTGTCCCTGTCTGATATATTGTGAGCGAAGGTTCTCTTCCTCATCCTCATCGCCTCTGATGAAGTCGGCAGAACGGTTGGACTGCTTGAAGTCAATCTCCGTTTCAAGTGATTCAATCTTTACATTAACTGCTTCCGGAACGGCTACAAGTCTGTTGGTGGTATCTGATTTCTTCTTATTACCGCTTATGCAGATTTCCCCATATTCATATACTATAGGTTCGTCGCTTTCTTCCGATTCTTCTTCCTCCTCGTCAAGTTCAACCATGTTGCATGTCATCTTGATATCCTTCATGCAGTCTATTGATTCTCTAAGCAGTCGTGATACGGTATCTTTCTTCTCGTCCTTGCACCACACTATCAGGTTTTTGCAAGCACGTGTGAATGCCACATACAGCAGGTTGAGATTATCCACCCACAGTTGCAGGCGTTCTTCTCTGTAGCTGTCGCTGAAATAAGATTCTGCCATGGCAGACGAATAATTTACAGGAGTAAGGTCAAGTTCGCAGAACGGTTCCTTGTCAGCATCCGCTTCGTTTATCTTGCACCATAGCATATGGTTGTTTGTTTCATTCTCCATCTTCCAGTCGCAGAACGGCAGCAGCACGGTGTGATATTCCAGACCTTTCGATTTGTGGATTGACAGGATTCTGATACCGGATATCTCGCCCGACGGGATAGTCTTGGCATAAAGAGTTTCGTTCCAGTATGTCAGGAATGAGGTCAGTTCCGAAGAATTGTTCTGCATATATTCAGTCACCGCATCATAGAAGGCACAGAGATAGGCATCCTGTTCTTCAATCATATCCATGCGGAAAATTACGAACAGTTTCTCAAGCAGCTCATACAGCGGCATAAGACTCATCTCCGGCAGCATAAGACGGAATTCTGCAGGAAGATAATCTTCAACGCTGTTCAGCAGTACAGTGTTATAATCAACATCCTTTTTGAGTATTTCCTTCTGATATGCCACTGCCAGTCTTGCACACGCTATTCTGTCCGTAGGCTCTGATATATACCTCAGTCCGTCGATAAGCATACATACCGCGAGCGAAGCATCAAGCCGGAAAGCCTCGTCAGAAACAACTCGGTACGGAGTATTCTTGTCGAAGTAATCTGCTATGGCAGGTATGCTTTTGTTCTTTCTCACCAGGATGGCAATGTCATTCACTCTGATACCTTTCTTGACCAGTGAATCAACTTCTTCTGCCAGCAGTTCCATAGTAGTGTCAGCGTAAGGATGTTCCTCACTGTTTTTCAGGAATGACAGTTTGATATATCCTTCCTTAGTTTCCTTTGAAGTGTTCTGGCGTACATCACTGTATGCATCAAGCAGCTGAGTGCAGTCCTCACCCTCATCAGCCTTGTATCTTTCGTTCAGAACCATGCATGCCGATGTGAAGATGTCATTGTTGAAAGCTATGATATTTGCCTCGCTTCGCCAGTTTGTATCCAGAGTCTTGGAGTTCAGTCGGAAACTTCTGTCCTTATCCAGTCCGGCAAGAATCTTCCAGTCGCCGTTTCTCCAGCGATAGATACTCTGTTTTATGTCGCCCACTATCATACTGCCTTCCTTCTGTGCAAGGCTTTCTTCAAGCAGAAGATGGAAGTTCTCCCATTGCATACGCGACGTGTCCTGAAACTCGTCTATCATCACGGTGTCGATGGTAGTACCAATCTTCTCATATACGAAGGATGCGTCGCCCTCCCTGATGATGCTGTGCAGCAGAGCGTTGGTATCCGAAAGCAGGAAGCGGTTATGATTAAGGTTCTGTTCCCTTACCTCGCTGTCTATGCGCATGAGTAATTGCAGATTGTTGAGATATCGGAGTGACATGTCGCACGAGTTCAGCACCTTGTTACTTGCCATTCTCGTGTTCTCCGCATCATTAAGTATCTGTATCAGAACCTGGTCTGCAAGTGATATAATAGTACTTTTATATTGAGAGGTCTTTGTAGTCCAGTTTTCCGCACCTTCCAGACATTTCTCTACTGTGGCATTTCGTACATCATCGCTCAGTTTTCCCGAAGCAATTTTATTGAAATAGCTTGCTATGCCTCTGGCTCCGTTCTTTAAATCAGTAGGGTTTAGTCCGTTTGCTTTCAGAATTTCCTGAAAGTGTTCGCTGAATCCCTTCATCGTGTCGAGGATTGACTCGCGTTTCTCCTGTAGCTTCTTTCTGTATTGCGGGATGAACTTAGTGTCCTTCAGCTTTTCTCGCAGAGTCACACCTTTTTCTATGTAAGCCTCGTCGAAGATATTGCGACCGAAACCTTTTATTTCGGAAGATACGTTCCATCTCTTGTCGTCGGCTATTCTTTCCTCTATATATTCGAGCAACCAGTAAAGGGTAGGCGACATACGGTCCAGCTTCTCAATCATACTGTCCACTGCATCGCTCAGTACATCGCCGTTGTTCAGCTCGATTGTCATATTTGCACCAAGTTCAAGCTCGCGTGCAAGATTCCTCATTACCGACTGGAAGAACGAGTCGATAGTCTCTATTCTGAAACGGCTGTAGTCGTGGATGATATTCTTCAGTGCAGTGTCAGCAGCTTTCCTTATTTCGTCAACGCTTTTATTTGAGGTCTTCATTATCTCTTTCAGATAGCCGTCCGAGGATTTCAGCGAAGTAGCGATACCGTATAGCTGACTGAGGATTCTTTCCTTCATCTCTGTAGTAGCCTTGTTGGTGAAAGTAACTGCCAGAATACGTCTGTATGAGTAGGGGTCTTCTATCAGTTGCCTGATATATTGCACAGCCAGGGTGAAAGTCTTTCCCGAGCCTGCCGAAGCCTTATATACTAATAGTCTTGGGTCCTGTTCCATATAGAATGGTTATTGTTGTAAAATTTTTTCAGCTGTTTCCATATATCTTATTATGTCCGTAGTGAGCTCCTTGACGTACTCTTTTGAGCGTTTATGACCAAGACGCACCACTATTGCGTTTTTCGAAGGTATGGCTATGATATACTGTCCCAACATACCTCTGAAGTACGGACATTTCTCTCCTTTATAGTCCATAATCCATGTCTGGTAGCCATAATATGAAAGCGGGTCTTTGCCCCACTGGTCTTTCAGATATGATGCCGGTGTCATGGACTCTTCTATATATTCCTTGCTGACCAGTTGCCTTCCGTTCCAGTTGCCTTTGTTCAGCATCAGCCGTCCGAACCTTGCGGCATCCCTTGCCGTGGTGTGGAAACAGCAGAACGACTTCTCGTCACCACCTTTTTTGTCGAGAAGCCAGAAAGCATCCTGTCCGGCCATCATCGGTTGCCACAGTCTCTTTTCCGCATATCTGCTGATGGTTTCACCTGTTGCCGCTTCTACTACAAATGACAGCAACTGAGTTTCACCGCTTCTGTAGGAATACTGCACTCCCGGAGTATCGACTATATCAAGACTCATAATGAGATTGTAGAGGTCATTTCCGTAATATCCGTGTGTGGTTACAGAGAAAAGCGAGGCATAAGCCTCGTCCCAGTCCATTCCGGCACTCATAGTAAGAAGGTTTCTGATAGTGATGTCCTTCTGCTTCCCACGGTTATATTCAGGTATGTATTTCACCACCTTGTCGTCCACGCTGCCTATCTTGCCCTCGTCAATGGCTATACCCACAAGCAGCCCCACAATGCTCTTTGTGGCAGAAAACAGGTTCGAAGTCAGAGTATCGTTCCATTCTCCGCGATAAGTTTCGTATAGAATACTGTCATTCCTTATTACCAGGAAGGATACCGTTTTCATATCGTCTATGTATGCCGAATCCTCCTTTGACAGTCTGAAAGAATTGTACTTGTCCGAAACAGCCCATTCCCGGCAAGAGTCCGGAGCATGAACAGTGGCATGTTCGAAAATGTCGAGGTCATCGATAGTGGGAAACCAGTGAATCAGTGCCTTTTTTGCATAGAAAGGAAGGCACAGATACGCGATGATTATTACAACCGGTATCGCTATGAGAATTTTTTTTCCTGTTTTCATAATTTTTTTTGTTTTATGACCGAACAAAAGACATCGTTCCTCTGTTATATATTTTGAAAGTTATACAAAAGCTTAATATTCTTGTTTGGTTTTATGTTGGAGTTATGTTTTTAATTCCTCATTGATTAAAAGTCCGTCAGTGTTTGTGAAAATGCTGACGGATTTTCATTTTATAACTTTATTCCTGCGAAAGAATATCCATATACTCCTCATACGATATATACCTGCCGCCCATCGACTTCAGATGCGGAGTCTCGAACTGGCAGTCTATCATCAGTCCGCCTCTTTCCTCAAGGAAACGTGCCAGATGTATAAGAGCAAGTTTTGATGCACTCGGCACGAGCGAGAACATACTCTCGCCGAAGAAACATCTTCCAATAGCCACACCGTAAAGTCCGCCCACAAGCCTGTCGTCTTCCCATACCTCCACGCTGGCTGCAAACTGCTGTTCGTGCAGTCTGATATACGCTTCCGTCATTTCCGAACCGAGCCATGCACCTTCCTCATCCTCGCGCAGTTTTCCGCATTGGCGTATCACATCCTCAAAAGCCTGGTTGATAGTTATTCTGTACTTCTCCTTATTTATAAGCGTACGCATTGAGTGCGACACATGTATCTCCGAGGGGAAGATAACGAACCTCTGCATAGGGCACCACCATTCTATGACATCCCTTTTGAAGGCATACCACGGAAAAATCCCGTAAGAGTATGCCAGCAGCAGCCTGTCGATGGACAAGTCGCCTCCTATGGCAAGCAGCCCGTCCGGTTCCCCCAGATGAGGGTCCGGAAAGGCAATCCTTTTACTCAGCTTGAATACCATACCTTATCACTTCTTTAGGGTTATGGCCGGAATATCATTCTTGATGCTGACAACGGCATGACCACCGTTCTTCAGTTTGCCGAACAGCATCTCCTTCACGAACAGCGGTTTCAGATGATGGCCTATCACTCTGTCCATCTCACGTGCGCCGTATTCCTTGGTTATACTCTTCCTGAGCAACCATTCCTTGGCATCTGCCTCCATTTCCATTGTCACCTTGTTAGCCTCAAGTTTTGCGCTGAATTCCCTCAGTTTCTTTTCGAGGATTAGCTTGGCCATGTTGCTGTCCATATCGTTGAACACCACTGTGGCCGACAGTCTGTTAAGGAACTCAGGCTTGAATGTTTTCTTCACCTGTTTCAGCATTGAGTCGCCGGCAGTGGCCTGTCCCCTGAATCCTATAGAAGCCTGATGGGCATACTGTGCTCCCGCATTCGATGTCATAATCAGAATCAGATGACGGCAGTCCGACTTGCGCCCCTTGTTGTCGGTAAGCACGGCATAGTCCATCACCTGCAGCAGTATGTTGAATATGTCCGGATGCGCCTTCTCTATCTCGTCAAGCAGCAGAACACAGTTCGGAGTCTTGCGTATGGCATCAGTCAGAAGTCCGCCTTCCTCATACCCCACATATCCCGCAGGCGAACCGATAAGTTTCGCCACGGTATGTTTCTCCGAGTACTCACTCATATCGAACCGTACCAGGCCGATACCAAGCTCGGCGGCAAGCACCTTTGCAATCTCTGTCTTACCCACACCCGTAGGACCGACAAACAGAAGGCTCGCTATAGGCTTGTTGTCGTCGTTAAGTCCGGCTTTCGACATCATCACAGCCTCCGTCACCTGGGTGATGGCCTGGTCCTGGCCGTAGATAAGCGATTTCATCTTTGCCGGCAGATGCTCAAGCTCCGTATTGTCTTCCTTGGCAGTGATGGATTCTATCTTGCACATCCTTGCAAGTATGTCCGAGATAAGCTCTTTTGTAACGATATTTTTATCTTTTCCGTCATTGTGAATCTCCCTGTATGCACCTGCCTCGTCTATCAGGTCGATAGCCTTGTCCGGCAGGAACTTGTCCTTGATATACTTGTCGCTCATGCTGACGGCATACTCTATCACTCCCTTGCGGTATTTCACATTGTGGAATGCCTCGTATCCCTTTATCAGTCCCTTGATAATCTTGACAGTATCGTCAGTGCTCGGCTCCAGGATATCTATCTGCTGGAAACGCCTTACCATACCCTTGCTTCCGGCAAAGTATTTGTTGTACTCTTCATAAGTGGTTGAACCAATGAATTTTATGTTTCCTCCTTCAAGGTATGGTTTAAGCATGTTCGATGCATCTAATGAGCCGTCGCTCGTTCTTCCTGCACCTATAAGGTTGTGTATCTCGTCGATGTAGATAATGGCCTTACCTTCTTTTTCAGCTCCAAGCATAATGCCCTTCAGCCTCTTTTCAAACTCGCCGCGGTACTGGGTGCCGGCTATGATACCGCCAAGGTCAAGCTCATAGATACGGTAGCCTTTCAGTTTTTCCGGCACATTGCCTTTCTCTATTCTTTCCGCCAGACCATAGATGAGGGAAGTCTTTCCCACACCCGATTCGCCTATATGCAGAGGATTGTTCTTCTCCTTGCGGCACAGAACGCGGATAGTCTTTTCCAGTTCCTCCTCCCTCCCGATAAGCGGATTGTGGCTGTCCGGATTATCGTTTATGCAGGTTACGAAGTTCTTCCAAGTTTCGTTCTTCTCGTAGCCGTGTTCATGCTCTTCGTCATCGTAGTCGTAGCTGTATTCATCAATCAGCATACTTGTAAACTCGGCCACATCGTCCTTCAGAGTACTCTTCAGGATATAGGCCGCCCATGAGTCTGTCAGTTCCAGCATACCCTGCACAAGGTGCGGAACGTCTATCTCGTTTGCTCCCGAAAAAGAAACTATCAGATGCGCTTTCAGAAATACCTCCGCCATCTGCGATGAGTTCTCCGGTTCGTACCGGGTATCTTCCGGCAGAACCTCGAACTTGGTGTTCAGAATCTCCTTTATCTTCTTTTCAAGTTTGCCTATGTTGCACGCCATGTCCTCCAGGGCATATACGAACTCATCCTGCTGGATGAGAGCATACAGAAGATGTTCGGGAGTGACAAACTCATGTCTCCTGAACTTGGCTTCCGTATGTGCAACTTCCAATGCTTTATTTACGTGTTTAGTATATTTCAAGTCCATATTTTCTGTTGTGAAAGTTAAGCCTGCTTGTCCTCAGGCAATACTGTAAGTTTTAGCGGGAATCCTTCCTCGCGCGCCATGTCCGTGGCTTTTCTCACCTTCGACAGTGCGATGTCATAGCTGTAGATGCCTACCACGGCCGAACCGCTCTTGTGTACGCTCATCATCAGAGTCTCGGCCTCTGTCTCCGATTTGAAGAATACTGTAGTCAGAACTTTTACCACGAAATCCATGGTTGTGAAGTCATCGTTATATATGATGACCTTATAACGTCTCGGCTCTTTCAGGCTGACACGTCCTTTTTCCTTTATGTTTGTTTGCTGTTGTCCCATAATGAGAACAAACTTAATAAAAAAACTTTAAATCTCAATGAATGTTCATTTTAAATAAAAGAATAAAGCCTCATAAACAGTCTATTCGTGATAAACTTTTTATGAGGCCTGTATATTCAGTATGCTGTTTGTCAGATTCCTGCAAATTCTTTAGCAAGCTGAGTCATCTGTTTCAGGAAGTTGGTTTTGGTATCTTTCAGCTGTACGGTAATAGTAAATTCATCGTCGTAAGTTACACTCATATTGTCGGCATTCTTCAGAACGCTGCCTATAGCAGTCATTTTGGCATTGCCCGACTTTAATAACATCTGCATTATCGGGAGCCGGCTCAATGCGTTGAAGTCGATAATGTAAGCCACTTTCTTACCCTTGATGTCTTTTGCATATGAGTTGTCCTCGGCCGATGCTTCAGGCTTCTTGCCTATATTCTTATATGTATTCTCATTGTTCGTAGCATAAATCATATCGTCCTTATAGCCCAAGAATATGTTATCCCTGCCTGTCTGTATCAGATATGCATTCTCTTCAAGCTCTGTAAATTTTGAATATCTTGTAAGTGAGTTACTGTCTTTATTGTTGTACAGTTCCTTGAGGATGTCGCCGTTCTTCGCCTCTGCATAAACTACCATGGCCGGTATTTCAGTCATATTGAAGTCAGTTACCCCGAATGTGATTTCCTTGCCTACAGATTTGAGCACCTTTTCTATTGTTTCTGCATCTTCCAAGGAAATGTTTTTCTGGAAATCCTTGTTCTCTTTCAGCATCTCGAATATCTTGTCGTTCTCTATGCTGACACTTATCAGACATAGCGTTGATTTAGGGAGATATCCAAGCATCGAATTCTTGATAGGAGAGAAGTAGTCATTATGTTTCTCGTACAGTTCCTTTATCTTTTCGTCGTCAGTATAGAATTCCGATTTGATTACAAGTTTTCCGTTTTCGAAGAATATGCCGGAAATGAGTTTACACTCTTCAGCAGCCCCGCCTATTCCTATACTCTTTTCCAGTATCTCTTTGTAGTCGTTGTCCAGTTCCTCAAAGTTATTGTAAATGGCGATGTCCGCTTTCTTGTCCTGCATTCTGATGAAACCTTTGTCGGATGCGATACTCTCTTCGCTTTTGCCGTTCAGAACTTCTATGGCATTCAGTTTCAGTTTGTCGCTATCGCCTGCAGTCTTGCTTTTCACAGCTATCAATGTGTTCTCGTTGAAAGCGATGTAGCTGTAGCCGTCTATCTGTGAAAAACTGTAGCCCTCTTTTTCTGTCAGTTCGCTTATCTCAGTGTCATTCCCCAAGAGCTTTATGCTGTTTGCAAGCGATTCCTTGTCTGTAACTTTTGCAGCGAGTATCATGTCGTTTTTGTCGGAATAGAAAGCATAAACCGGTTTGCCCAAGTCTATTCCGCATTCATCCGGGTTCTTAATGATGCTTTCCAGTTTCTCGAAGCTTGCCGCGTTCATTTCCTTTTTCAGCATGTCTGTCCGTTTGCCTAAAGCTTCTTTGTTCTCCTTGTCGTTTATGCCGGCCTTTTCGCCCAACGCTTTCAGGTTTATCGATGCCACCATAGGAGTGTCCTTAGGAATTACGTTCAGATAATCGTCTGATTTGGAGCATGATGCAAGGAATGATACTACCGTAAGTAGCAGCACTACAGATAAATAGATGTTTTTCATAACATAAAAAATTAATAAGTTATACAATAGTGATAATCCGGATTTTATTCCTGTTATGCAAAAATATGATTTTTCTTGATAATTGTACTGTTAATCATGGTCTTTTTTTACAAGTTGTCGATATTGACGGAAAGATAAACTTGATTCTGTACATTCTTGGAAACGACTTTATATTTTCTGTAAATATAAGTTGTGTATATATAAATACAGCTTATGTTTTTATAAATACAAGTTGTATTTATAAAAATAAAGATTGTATTTACAGAAAATGACGAGTCAAAATACAGTTTTTGTCAGCCCGATTCAGTGATGTTTATACGGTGTTGGCCTGTCTGTATATAAGATACTCTGCACCCCGGGATTACAAGCTGAAAACTATGCTTTCACTTTGTACTTCACTCTGTTTGCACTATCTTTGCGGTAAAATGTGCTGCTGAAACTACGTTCGGCAGGAAAAATTATCAGATTCTTATATAAACGTTCAGAAAAAACTATAATGGCAACAAGTACACAGCAGAAACAGGAATTGTTCAAGACCATATGGGCTACGGCCGAAGATTTGAGAAACAGTGTCGACGGATGGGATTTCAAGCAGTACGTCCTCGGAATGCTTTTCTACCGCTTCATTTCGGAGAATATCACCAACTACATCAACAGACTCCAGCAGGAAGCAGGGATGGACGGCTTCGACTATGCTTCTTTCTCCGACGAGGAGGCCGAAAGCGCACGCGATATGATAGTGCAGGAAAAAGGTTTCTTCATCCTTCCTTCCGAACTGTTCTGCAATGTACGTTCTAATGCGAAGAACGACCCTAACCTGAACGAAACACTGCAGTCGGTGTTCGACAATATAGAATCGTCTGCCAAGGGAACAGACAGCGAGGACGACCTGAAGGGGCTTTTCGACGATATAGACGTGAACAGCAACAAGTTAGGCAATACCGTGACCAAACGCAACGAAACACTCTGCAAGATTCTGAACACAATAGGAAGTCTCGACCTGAAAGGCGATTATGCCGACAATCAGATAGACGTGTTCGGCGATGCGTACGAGTTTCTTATGACCATGTATGCCGGAAATGCCGGAAAGTCAGGCGGCGAGTTCTTCACCCCACAGGAGGTGAGCGAACTGTTGGCACGCATCACTGTGGTGGGTAAAAAAGAGGTGAACAAGGTCTATGACCCTGCCTGCGGTTCCGGCTCACTGCTGCTCCAGTTTGCCAAGGTGTTGGGCAAGGAGAATGTGCGCACAGGTTTCTTCGGACAGGAAATCAATATCACCACCTACAACCTCTGCCGCATCAATATGTTCCTTCATGACATCAATTATGAGAAGTTTGACATCCATTGTGGCGACACGCTTACCGAGCCGTATCACTGGGATGACGAGCCTTTCGATGCCATAGTTTCCAATCCGCCTTATTCCACCAAGTGGGCAGGCGATTCCAATCCGGTGCTTATCAACGACCCGCGTTTCGCACCAGCCGGAGTGTTGGCGCCGAAAACCAAGGCCGACCTTGCCTTTACTATGCACATGCTGTCGTGGCTTTCCACCGACGGAACAGCGGCAATAGTCGAGTTCCCCGGTGTGCTCTATCGTGGCGGAGCGGAGCAGAAAATCCGCAAATATCTGATAGACAACAACTATGTGGATACAGTCATCCAGCTGCCTTCCAATCTCTTCTTCGGAGTGTCGATAGCCACCTGCATCATAGTACTGAAGAAAAGCAAGAAGGAGAACAAGACTCTGTTCATCGATGCCGGTGCCGAGTTTATCCACGAGGGCAACAAGAACAAGCTCTCGCCTGAAAACATAAATAACATCCTTAATGAGTATATCGACCGCAAGGAGGTGAAGCATTTCTCTGCCTTGGTGGATAATGCCGCCATAGCCGAAAACGACTATAATCTGTCCGTGAGCAGCTATGTAGAGGCTGAAGACACCCGTCCGCAGACGGATATCAAGGAACTGAACGAGCGCATACGCCGTATCGTGGCACGCGAGAACGAGTTGCGCACGGATATAGACAGAATAGTGGCAGAATTGGAGGAGGACGGACTATGAACGGGATACAGGGAAATATAAACACTTTCTTAGATGACATACGTGTCATTATAGATTCTGCACGCAGTAATGCGGTGCGAAGCGTTGACTTTTGCCGTGTTCAGATGTATTGGCAGATGGGCAGACGCATATTCGAAGAAGAGCAACAGGGAAAGGACCGTGCCGACTATGGCAGCTACCTTATAAAGAATCTTGCAAAATATTTGCAACCAGAGTATGGAAGTGGGTTTTCATATCGTCAGTTGGCTTTTTGCAGACAGTTTTATCGTCTTTATCCAATTGTGAACGCACTGCGTTCACAATTGAACTGGACACAATATAGAATGCTGATTCAGATACCGGATAAGGATAAACGTGAGTATTACGAGCTTGAAACAGTAAACAACTGTTGGACAGCCCGCGAAATGGAGCGCCAGATAAATTCCCAACTTTACGAACGTCTGTTATTGAGCAATGACAAGGAGTCTGTCCTTGCTGTTGCTCGTAAGGAGCGCATTCCGCAGTCGCCTTTGGAGATTATCAAGGAGCCTATGTACTTGGAATTTCTGGGGTTGGAACGTCAGCCTGCCTATTATGAGAAGGATTTGGAATCTGCCATAATAACTCACTTGCAGCATTTTATGTTAGAGTTGGGGCAGGGGTTTACTTTCGTGGCGCGTCAGAAACGCATCATGCTTGAGGATGACGAGTTTTTTGCCGATTTGGTATTCTATAACCGTCTGTTGAGATGTTTTGTGGTGATAGAACTGAAAACCGGCAAGCTGACACATCAGGATTTGGGTCAGTTGCAGATGTATGTCAACTATTACGACCGCATGGAGAAACTGCCGGAAGAGAACTCTACCATCGGTATTCTGCTCTGTACCAGTAAGAATGATACCGCTGTCCGTATGGCTCTGCCGGAGGACAACAAGACCATATTGGCAAGCGAATATCAACTCTATCTGCCTACTCAGGCGCAGCTTATTGACGAGATAAACATCGTGCGCAAGATGGTGGAAGAAAGTCGGAACTTTAAAAATGAGGAGGATGAACAATGAGTAAGTTGCAGGAATTAATAAAGGAACTTTGTCCTGATGGGGTGGAGTTTATGAGAATGGATGAAGTCTTTGAAATGAGGAATGGTTATACTCCTTCTAAAGCAAATGATAGATATTGGAATAATGGTACAATTCCGTGGTTTAGAATGGAAGATATTAGGCAAAATGGACGAATTTTGTCTGATTCTATACAACATATAACAAAAGAAGCAGTTAAAGGTGGCAGATTATTTCCTGCAAATTCTTTTATAATTGCCACTACCGCTACCATAGGCGAGCATGCGCTCGTAATTGCTGATTCGCTTGCGAATCAGCGATTTACGAATTTAACAATTCGTAAATCGCTGGTAGAACAAATACTTGTCAAGTATTTGTTCTACTATTTATTCATTGTTGGAGAATGGTGTAAGAATAATACCAATATTTCTGGATTTGCATCTGTTGATATGAGTAAATTTAGGAAATTGGAAATACCTCTTCCTCCCCTTGAAGTCCAAAACGAAATAGTCCGTATTCTCGATACCTTCACATCGCATGCAGCGGAGCTGCAAGCGGAGCTGCAAGCGCGAAAGGAACAATATGAGTATTATCGAAATAAGTTACTCACTTTTGATGAGAATGATGAGGGGGTGAAGTGGATGACGTTGGGGGAAATTGGTACTTTTGTAAGAGGTAATGGACTCCAGAAAAAGGATTTTACAGAAATAGGAGTTGGATGTATTCACTATGGCCAAATATATACATATTATGGTACTTCAACAGATACTACAAAATCTTTTGTATCTTATGATTTGGCGCAAAAATTGACAAAAGTGAAAAGTGGAAATCTTGTAATAGCGTGTACAAGCGAAAATATAGAAGATGTATGTAAAGCTGTTGTTTGGTTAGGTGAAGAAGATATAGTAACTGGTGGTCATGCGTGTGTATTTGCACACAATGAAATCCCTAAATATATAGCATATTTTTTTCAAACAGAATATTTTTTCCAACAAAAGAAAAAGTATGCGAGAGGAGCAAAAGTTATAGATATTAAAATGTCTGATTTATCAAAAATATCAATCCCCATCCCTCCACTCTCCGAACAGCAACGTATCGTCTCCATCCTCGACAAATTCGAGTCCCTGGTAAACGACCTCACCGCAGGACTTCCTGCAGAGATAGCCGCCGTTCAGGAACAATACGAGTATTATCGCAATAAACTGTTGACATTCAAAAGAATATAATTATGATGGATTTTCAAACATTCAAAGAAAAGATTAAAACAATCAAAGTCGTGTATAGTGTGAGCCGTAATATTCCTTCCTTAAATCCGCAACTCCATTCCCGAAGTGCTACCTAATAAAGAGAAATGGACT
>NZ_DXVR01000179.1:0-2212 GCF_019417265.1 Bacteroides sp. | reverse complement strand
GGCGGGCTTGAGGAATGGGCTTTAGTCGGTTAGAAACTATTGTTGTCATTCAATCGTATAAGGATTACGAGTAAGACAAAAAGGGACACTTTCCCGCGAAAGGAGAGTGATGCCTTATGACCAGAAAAAAGAAACAACTGCTATGTGAGGAAAATCTGCGACATAACGAGTATTACGGAATGCAAGATACCTTCGATAATCTATATGCTGCCAGTAAGAATGGTGAGGTGTTTACAGACCTCATGTCTATCGTCCTTCAAAGGGAAAACATTCTGCTGGCATACAGAAATATCAAGAAAAACACAGGAAGTAAAACGTGTGGAACAGATAAACTCACAATCAGGGACATTGGAAAGTGCTCCCCTGATGAAGTAGTTGAAAAAGTGAGATTTATTGTAAACGGAAGTGAGCATGGTTATCGTCCTAAGCCAGTCAGGCGAAAGGAGATACCGAAGCCATACGACCCGAGCAAGACAAGACCCTTAGGCATTCCATGCATCTGGGACAGGTTAATCCAACAATGTATTAAGCAGGTAATGGAGCCGGTATGTGAAGCTAAGTTCAGTGAGAACAGCTATGGCTTTAGACCGAACCATTCCGTAGAAAACGCTATTGCCAGAAGTTATAAACTGTTACAGCAAGCAAACCTGCACTATGTCATTGAATTCGATATTAAAGGATTTTTTGACAATGTGAACCATGCAAAGCTGATTCGGCAGATTTGGGCAATGGGGATTCACGATAAGGCGCTTATATTTGTGCTTCGGAGAATACTGACAGCACAGATAAAACTTGAGGACGGAACATTTATTACGCCTGATAAGGGAACACCACAGGGTGGAATCATTTCTCCACTCCTTGCAAACATCGTTCTTAACGAACTCGACCACTGGGTTGAAAGCCAATGGCAATGGAGTCCGATATGCAAAAGAAATGTCAGACCTGAAAACGGGTACAGACAGGCGAAAAAGTCCAACCTCAAAGAGATGTTCATTGTTCGATATGCGGACGACTTTCGGATTTACTGTAGAACGAAAGATACTGCTGAACGGACAATGCACGCAGTTATACAGTGGTTAAGAGAAAGGCTGAAACTGGAAATCTCAGAAAAGAAAACAAGGATTATCAATGTCAGAAATCATTACTCAGACTTCCTTGGGTTCAAGATGAAAGTTCACAGGAAAGGCAACAAGCTGGTGGTAATTTCATACATCGCTGATAAGAATTTTGACCACAAGCGCCAGAAGCTGAAAACACAGGCAAAACGGATTGTCCATCCCCGAAAAATCTATGGAGAACAGGGTGAAATCAGGCTCTATAACAGTATGGTCACAGGAATGCAGAATTATTACTGCATTGCCACCCATATCAACCATGATTGCGCAATACTAAATCGTGCAGTTATGACACTGCTCACAAATAGGCTTAGTACCCGTAACGGGAATCGATTGGTTAAAACCGGACGGGAATTGACTGAGTTTGAAAGAAGCCGATTTGGAAAATCCAAAATGATGCGATATGTTGCAGGCACAAATGAGCCAGTATATCCTATTGGCTACACGCAACACAAGAATCCTTTATTCCGTAAAAAAACATGGAATTACTACACTCCAGAGGGGCGGGAAGGCATTCACAATAACCTACGAATCAATATGGCCATTCTGCTCTCGCTTATGCGGAAGCCACCCTATGGCTATAGCGCGGAATATGCAGATAACAGAATATCACTATTCTCTGCTCAATGGGGAAAATGTGCTGTTACCGGTGAAGAATTCTCAAGTACACATGAGATTCACTGTCATCACAAACTGCCCCGGTATCTTGGAGGCGATGATTCCTATGGGAATCTTATTTTAGTGAAGGATTCTGTACACAAGTTGATTCATGCCATCAATGCAGATACAATCGCAAAATATTTGGAACTCCTACAGCTTGACAAGAGCCAGCTCAAAAAGGTAAATACGCTCCGTGAGTTGGCGTCTCTGCCGTTAATCTAATCTCTCACTAATCAACACAACACAGTATTTCTATGACAGGTTTGATTGTTTAGACAACGAAATCTACTAACCGATGGAACGCCGTGTGCGGTGAAAGTCGCATGCACGGTGTGAAGTGGGGGAAAAGCCTGAGATGATATCAGGGGCTTACCTATCACTATAAAACTCCGACTTCGTGTATATGCTCAACCAGGCAGGCGGAGACCGCCAGATTC
>NZ_DXVR01000178.1:0-2232 GCF_019417265.1 Bacteroides sp. | reverse complement strand
TGCTAGCTACTGTTTGTGCAGCAAAAGATGCAGTTCCCGGTACAGATTTCATGCCTTTACAGGTAGAGTACAAAGAAAAATATTCAGCATTCGGACGTTTCCCTGGCGGTTTCACAAAACGCGAAGGCAAGGCTTCTGACTATGAAATTTTGACTTGCCGTCTTGTTGACCGTGCATTACGTCCTCTTTTCCCTGATAATTATCATGCAGAGGTATATGTAAACATTACCCTCTTCTCAGCAGACGGCGTAGATATGCCGGATGCACTTGCAGGACTTGCAGCTTCAGCAGCACTTGCTGTTTCTGATATACCATTCGGTGGTCCTATATCAGAAGTACGTGTAGCACGTGTCGACGGTCAGTTTGTTATCAATCCTACATTCGAAGCCCTCAAGAAGGCTGACATGGACTTGATGGTAGCAGCTACTTACGAAAACATTATGATGGTGGAAGGCGAAATGGAAGAAGTTTCAGAACAAGACCTTCTCGAAGCAATGAAGTTCGCTCACGAAGCTATCAAGGTTCACTGCAAGGCTCAGATGGAACTTATGGTAGAAGTAGGTTCCACAGTTAAACGTGAATACTGCCACGAAGAAAACGATGAAGACCTTCGCAAAGCTGTACACGATGCATGCTACGAAAAAGCATATGCTATTGCAGCATCAGGCAACAGAAACAAGCACGAACGCGGTGATGCTTTCGATGCTGTATGCGAAGAATTCAAGGCACAGTTCACTGAAGAAGAACTTGAAGAAAAGGGTGCTATGATTGACCGCTACTACCACGATGTAGAAAAAGAAGCTATGCGTCGTTGTATCCTCGACGAAGGCAAGCGTCTTGACGGACGTACTACTACAGAGATACGTCCTATCTGGTGCGAAGTAAGCCCACTGCCTGGCCCTCACGGTTCTTCAATCTTCACACGTGGTGAAACTCAGTCTTTGAGTACTGTAACTCTCGGTACAAAACTCGACGAAAAAGTAGTTGACGACGTACTTGACCAGCACAAGGAACGTTTCCTTCTTCATTATAACTTCCCTCCATTCTCTACAGGTGAAGCTAAGGCACAGCGCGGTGTAGGACGTCGTGAAATCGGTCACGGCCACTTGGCATGGCGTGCTTTGAAGGGACAGATACCAGCAGATTATCCATACTGCGTACGTGTAGTTTCAGATATACTTGAATCAAACGGTTCATCTTCAATGGCAACAGTATGTGCCGGAACATTGGCTCTTATGGATGCCGGTGTACCTATCAAGAATCCGGTATCAGGTATTGCAATGGGATTGATCAAAAATGCCGGCGAAGACAAATATGCCGTTCTTTCAGATATCCTTGGCGATGAAGACCACTTGGGCGATATGGACTTCAAGGTGACAGGTACTTGCAAAGGTATCACTGCTACACAGATGGACATCAAGTGCGACGGTCTTACATACGACATCCTCGAGAAAGCGCTTCTTCAGGCAAAACAGGGTCGCGAATATATCCTTGGCAAACTGACAGAATGTATCGCAGAACCTCGCGCTGAATTGAAGCCACACGCTCCACGTATCGAGACAATGACAATTCCTAAAGAATTCATCGGAGCTGTAATCGGCCCTGGAGGTAAGATTATCCAAGGAATGCAGGAAGAAACAGGTGCAACTATCACTATCGAAGAAGTTGACAACGCAGGACGTATCGAAATCTCAGGTACAAACAAGAAATCAATCGACGATGCAATCCGCCTGATAAAAGGTATAGTAGCTGTTCCTGAAGTAGGTGAAGTTTACACAGGTAAGGTTCGTTCTATCATGCCATACGGTGCATTCGTAGAATTCCTTCCAGGCAAGGATGGTTTGCTCCACATTTCTGAGATTGACTGGAAACGCCTTGAAACAATAGAAGAAGCCGGCTTGAAAGAAGGTGATGACGTAAAAGTAAAACTTCTTGAAATTGATCCTAAGACAGGTAAATTCAAACTTTCACACAAGGTTTTATTACCAAAACCAGAAGGAATGGAAGAAAACAACAAGAGACGCGAGAAAAAGGCTCAGCAGAAATAATTCATAAAGAAGAACTATTATAGAAAGGAATGACTGGAAACGGTTGTTCCTTTTTTTGTTAGATTAAGACAAAAGTTTTTTACGCAAGAACACAAAAAAAGCAGTTACTAATCTGTAACTGCCTATTTTATTTGTGGACCAGCCTGGGCTTGAACCAGGGACCTCCAGATTATGAGTCTGTTGC
>NZ_DXVR01000177.1:0-2252 GCF_019417265.1 Bacteroides sp. | reverse complement strand
CAGAATATAAAAGAAATAAAGCGACAATGATAACGGAGCAGCATTGACTGAATTCACTAATAGAATTACCACAAATACCTCCACCACATTCACCAAAAGGAAAAGAAGGAATATTCCCGTCAATGCCCCCCAATAATACACCGTGTTACTAAAGGGACGCACCATCACCCCGTCACGCAATCCCGACCGTATCAGACGTTGCGGAAACTCGGACATAATAACTATCAGGAAAAGCGATTGAACCACGCTAAAAAGATATGCGTTCATCAAGGGCATGGAACAGGGAAGTGCTACCATTTTCCAGGCACTACTGCCTGCTCCATGTATATACATCTGATACGCAACTATTCCCACCAAAGACAAGACTATAAAGAAACGAAACACCCAGCTGCGCATCTGCAATTTCATTTCATTCCGCATTATCAAGAAAAAAGTATGCGTATCCATAGTATTCGATTTTAGATATATAACATCAACTTAAGAAAAACTCATTCGGCTTCAACATAAAACACTCAAGTGAACTGCAAATACCTTCCAAGTCAAAGATTACATCTTGCCACAAATATAAAACTTATTCCCAAAAAAGCAAATCTTCAAAAAAACGAAGGGACTATGTGAAAAAGAGGCTGTATTTTGTCGGGAAAAATGCGAAAGTAGATAATATTTGAACAGAAAAGGAAGATTTTTTTCTTTTATTTATTGTTCAAAATATTACTGATGTATATCCTGACTTCGTCAATGCGTACCCCAAAACCCATCATTAAACAATGGTGCGATCCGTTGATGACGTTTCATAAGCATTGTTCTTGTTATAGTTTGCTTACTTTGAGGTAAAGTCACCTGTATCGTGACTATAGTCTGTGCAAGCGCCAGCACTTTATCTACACTCATGTTTATATTGGATAGCTTCAGTAGTCTCTCTAGCTCTTTGTAGACTTTAAGTGCCACAAAGCAGATGCACACGTGAGCTTCTATTCTCCTACGGGTAAAATGAAACATCGGCCTTATCTCTATTTTTGATTTTGATATCCGGAAAGCCCTCTCAACATGCCCGAGATTATGGTATGCGGCGTATACCTCGCTAACAGGAATATCCGTGTTTGTAAGATACCCTTTAAGACCGTCCCATTTCTCGTCCGCTTCAAGCTTATCATAATTTATGGAAACCTTTACGTCTCCTTCCATTTTTAAGAATTTGTTGTAACCACGCTTGTTAATGTTGTCTTTCGTAAGTGTTCCTCGGTTATAAGCCTTTTCCAAACGGCGTATTCCCTTTTCTCTGTTATAGGCGTCCTTGCGGGCACGGTCGTCGGTATATCCTACCAAGAGTCGCTGTCCGTTACCTTTGTCGTACTCTATCATTTGACAATTGACCTTCGGCTGTGCAAGAATCCACTCCTGTATTTTCTTGCTTTCATTCTTTATCTTTGCGCCGATAATATATTTGTAGCCATTACTCTCAAGGTCCGCTATATTATTGCCGTTCATAAGCCCGGAGTCGGCTACGACAATAAAATCATCAAGACTGTACTTCCTGACAAATTCAGTCACGACAGGTAACATTGTATGTCCTTCATATTTATTGCCCTCGTATATACAATATGCCAACGGGTAGCCTCCAATACTGACAAGCAGCCCTGGGATTATTTGCGGATTCTTGTGACGGCCTTCCTTGGAAAATCCGGTCTTACGCAAGTCGTCTTCATAATCGGCCTCAAAATAAAGGGTGGTTACATCATAAAAAAGAACGCCAATATGCCCATCTGGTATTTTACTGGTGTGCATAACGCTGATACCCTGGACAATTTCATGCTGATTGTCGCTAAGTTTGTCCAGATAGCGGTATATCTTTGACAAGCTGACATCTTCGTCAAAATGATTCTTCAGATATTCTACTGTGGCTGATTTGCTTACAGGATAAGCAAGACGTGCCTTGACAAGCTGCCGAAAAACAATGTCCTCAATTCGGTTAAAGCCAATATTATCAAATACACGATCGAGTATTAAATCAGCTCCGTTGATAGATATATTAGTGATACATGAAAGCATTTGTTCGGCACTTAGCAGTTCAGTCTCACATTTCTTGCGTTCATCACCGAAAAGGTCCAGACGTGGATGGCGGCGTTCTTCCTCCCTGTCAATCCAGACACGAGCTTTGACCAAAAGTCCATCGATCTCATCTGGACTTTTGGCGATGCCTATAGTTGCAAACTCCTTGTAAAAGCCGGAACTCTTTTCAGCGACAACAATGC
>NZ_DXVR01000176.1:0-2261 GCF_019417265.1 Bacteroides sp. | reverse complement strand
CTATAATCAGTGGTAATGACATTATAACAGTCAACCAAAATCAGGAAAAGACAAATACTGTTTAAATTGAATTTAGAAAAACATTAATGAACGGCCGGCGAACATGGTGTGAACAGACGATGAACATAAAATAGACTATGCAATCATAAAAAAAATGCAGTGAGCATGAAATAATCCGTACATTCATTCCATGTTCACTGCATGTTCATCAGGCGTTCAGCGAATCGCCTGTCATTATTTCCCGATGTTAAATCTGAGTCCTAGCTGAAGATTAAAATTGAAAGGTTTATCCTTTCGTATTGTAAGAACATCAGTATTATCATCGAAATAGTATATCATACCAGGTTCCAAATACAGACTCAGCAACTTATTGAAGTTTGCCTGCAAACCGACAGATGCAAGAACAGAAAACTGCAACGGTTTTACATTCAAATCCTCGCTGAAATAAGTCTTTCTATTACTCTCATCCACAGTAACTCTGTCCAAAGAGCCGGAAACACATTTCTCCATCATACCTCCGGCAGAGGCATAGAAAGAAAAGATGCTGTTGCTCCATACAGAGCGCTGCACTTTCAAAGGAATACCTACATAATGAAGCTTCTGCTCATCTTCTATATAAGATTTTGCTCCCGAACGGAGTTCCGAATAGAGATAAGTATAGTTAAGCCCTGTTTCCAAAGCCCAGTTTTCACTAAAGCCCCATTTAACAGATGCTCCTACAGTAACCGGCATATGGTGCTTTATGTCTGTATATGTTTCCTTATTGATATTATTGGACAGCATCTGAGTGTAAGAAGCAGTCGCATCCGAAATCTCGCCAACTATCAAATTATTTGCACTCGAAAGAGTCTTTGTAGACATTCCCAATCTTGACATACCGCTAAAATTACTTGACGAAGAGTACGGAATATTACCTGTGGTAACACCTATCTGCATTTTACTGCGTCTCTTTCCGTTACCATAATCAGCCATTGCAAGAAATGAAGCATTGCGTCGTACTGTTTCCCTATCGGCTTTCATCATATTTATTCTCTTCTCCTTAGCCGAGGAACTATCTTCCTCCTTCATATCCGAAGTCGGTTCTTCCTGCTTTTCATCGTTTGTAGCTACCACAGGACTATTGTCTGAAACTGCTACTGACTGTTTTTCCTCTATAGTATCGACATTCGATTCATCTTCATCATAAACTTTGGCTGATACTGCAGACAGAAGTTTGTCATTTTTCACTTCCGCAACAACAGGCTTTACATCTTCCGGTATAACGTCTTTAGGTGTATCCTTTTGTTCTGAATTGTCGATAGCAGGAGCTTCGGCAATAGAAAGATTAGATTCTTTCAGCGAAGGTTCCGATGTCCAATAGAATAATGACACAGTAGAAACGGCCAGTACTACAGCAGCCGCTGCAGCTACAGAGGTCCATTTCCTCCACATCGGGATTACTTTAGGTCTGGAGATATCAGCATCTATTTTCTCCCATAAGTCAGCAGGGAGAGGTTCCGAATAGTTCTCCATCCGGCTACGAATATCTTTTATCCATTTTTCGTTCATTTCATTCATATACTCTTCCTGTATTCGTTTATTTTTTTCATTAATAGTGTCTTTGCTCTATAAAACTGCGACGACGAAGTATGTTCCGATATACCTAACATAGAGGCTATTTCCTTGTGACTTTTCTCTTCAAAAACAAAGAGGTTGAATACCGTTCTATATCCGTCAGGCAGTTCCCGAATCATCCTCATCAGTTCCTTGTTCGGAATATTGTTCACTTCGCCATCATCATCCAACTGCGTATCCGGTAATTGCTCCACCAGTGTTTCCTGCTGCATCTGCATGTTTTTCTTTCTCAGATATCCTAACGCCTCATTCACCATTACCCTGGAAAGCCATGCCTTGAGCGAACCGTCACCAAGATATTTAAATTGTCCTATCGACTGATAAATCTTTATCATACCGTCATGAAACACATCCTGCGATGTATCTCTGCCACCTATATACCGAAGACATATAGCGAATAACTGACCGCCATAAACCTCATAGAGCCTTTTCCTGGCATCCGGGTCAGCTTTCGCACATTTTAAAGACAATTCTTCTTCAGTCATATTGGGATTTTTGTTCTATAGTTAAATGAATCAAAAGCAAAAATACTGCATAAACTTATACTATTTTTTTTATTCCTATTTTTTAACACGTTTTTATGCAGTATCGTAAACTTAACCCAAGTTTGATAGCAAAAAAAATATTTAGTTATTTTTTAGCTGTAT
>NZ_DXVR01000175.1:0-2269 GCF_019417265.1 Bacteroides sp. | reverse complement strand
CGTAGCGGGCTACGGCAACTGAATTCGGGTGAAATATCCCGCAAAGTGGGGCGTGTAGATTGCGGGAATGATTTTTCAGACACACTCTATGGCAGATTGAAGAAAAGGATATGGGTATTTTCAGAAGAAATACCATACGGCGTCGGATAGCTGCGTTTCCTGTAAAAAATATGCGATGAAATATAGGCATAAATAATAAGAAAAGACTTGACTTAGGCATGCCATGTGTGATAAACTTGACAAGCGACATGGAAGTTAGGTCTTTTTTTTATGCCCGAAAAGATGACGGATACATCGTCCGGCATGAGGAAAATGACCATGCAAATGAAAACACTGGAGGTGGAAGTTGTGCGCGTTAAGATTACATTAGCATGTACCGAGTGCAAGCAGCGTAACTACAATATGACTAAGGAGAAAAAGAACCATCCTGAGAGAATGGAAACTCAGAAATATTGTAAGTTCTGCCGCAAACACACTCTGCATAAGGAAACAAAGTAATCCAAGGTAACTGGACGAAACAGTTACTCACAGAGAATTGTGAGGTCAGGCTATGCAAGGAAATGAAAAATCTGCTGGCAAGAGCCAGAAGAAGAGTTGGTTTCAGGGACTTCAGTCAGAATTCAGGAAGATTGTCTGGACAGACCGCAATGAACTGATTAAGCAGACTATCGTGGTAGTTTGCGTGTCGATCGTGCTTTGCGTACTGATCAGCGTCATGGATTCATTTATTCTCGAAGGCATTAATCTTTTAATGAAATAAGGATAAGGTGATTGTATGTCAGAAGCGAAATGGTATGTTGTTCATACTTATTCCGGGTATGAGAACAAAGTAAAAGTCGATATTGAAAAAACCATCGAAAACAGACACCTGGAAGACCAGATCCTTGAAGTTCGTGTTCCGCTGCAGGAAGTGGCTGAGCTGAAAAACGGGGCTCTGAAACAGGTTCAGAAGAAAATGTTTCCTGGCTATGTACTTCTCAACATGGTTATGAATGACGATACATGGTATGTTGTCCGTAACACCAGAGGTGTGACAGGCTTCGTTGGACCAGGGTCCAAGCCGGTACCGTTGACCGAGGAAGAGATGCTTCCTCTTGGTATCAAGAAAGAGGAAATTCAGGTCGATTTCGCAGAGGGTGATACAGTTGTTGTCACAGGCGGTGCCTGGAAAGATACCGTTGGTGTTATCACTGCCCTTAATGTGCAGAAACAGACAGCAACGATCAATGTTGAACTTTTCGGCCGCGAAACGCCGGTAGAAATTAGTTTCGCAGAAATCAAACAGATGTAACAAGCAAAGGTAACAATATCGTGGGAGGGACCATAAACCCCCGCCAATACCACATAGGAGGTGCCGAAAAATGGCAAAGAAAGTAACAGGATATATCAAATTACAGATTCCGGCTGGTAAAGCAACTCCAGCACCACCTGTAGGTCCAGCTCTTGGACAGCACGGTGTAAATATCGTTCAGTTCACAAAAGAGTTCAATGCAAGAACAGCAGATCAGGGAGACTTAATCATTCCTGTAGTTATCACTGTTTATGCAGACAGAAGTTTCAGCTTCATAACCAAAACTCCGCCGGCTGCAGTTCTTCTTAAGAAAGCTGCTAAGATCAAATCAGGTTCCGGCGTACCGAACAAGACAAAAGTTGCTAAGGTTACTAAAGCTCAGGTTCAGGAAATCGCTGAACTTAAGATGAAAGACTTAAATGCAGCATCCCTTGAAGCAGCTATGAGCATGATCGCTGGTACTGCAAGAAGTATGGGAATCGAAGTAGTTGATTAATTTTAATATTAAATAGTAAGTGGGAGGGCGTTCCCCGCAAATACCACAGGAGGTTATAGAAATGAAACGAGGAAAGAAATACGTGGAAGCTGCCAAAGCAGTAGACCGCGCTACATTATATGATACCGCAGAAGCTATCAGCTTAGTTAAAAAAGCTGCAGTTGCTAAATTTGACGAAACTATCGAAGTTCATATCCGTACAGGCTGCGATGGACGTCATGCAGACCAGCAGATTCGTGGTGCAGTAGTTCTGCCACATGGTACTGGTAAAAAAGTTCGTGTTTTAGTATTCGCTAAAGATGCTAAAGCTGAAGAAGCAAAAGCAGCAGGTGCTGAATTCGTAGGAGCTGAGGATCTTATTCCGAAGATCCAGAACGAAGGATGGTTAGACTTTGACGTTGTTGTTGCAACTCCAGATATGATGGGTGTTGTAGGTCGTCTTGGTCGTGTACTTGGACCGAAAGGTTTAATGCCAAACCCGA
>NZ_DXVR01000174.1:0-2296 GCF_019417265.1 Bacteroides sp. | reverse complement strand
GTCTAAAACACTCAGAAAAGCGAGCTGATTTTAGAACATAAAACTGAACACCCTATAAATTTGATGTGAAATAAATTGTATATGTATATAAATAAAACACTTACATTTATAGGTACAGGTATTGTTGGTTTCTATAGTCAGGCTATATACGCACAGGGCTCACAAGAAAACCCTAATATCGTGTTGATATTGCTTGACGATGTCGGTTATTCAGATTTCGGATGTTACGGTTCCGAAATTGAAACACCAAACATTGACCGTTTGGCAGAAAACGGAATCCGTCTTCGTAACTTCTATAATATGGCGCGCAGTGCACCTACCCGTGGCTCATTGATGACAGGTCTTTATCCTCATCAGGAAGGTCAGGGCGCTTTGGGTAGAGTTCCCGGATATCCTGCATATCAGGGCTATCCTAACAATGAGAATGCGTTTATTCCTGAAGTTCTTCGTTCAGCCGGTTATTTCAGTATTATGACAGGAAAATGGCACATGGGTTTTCCTCAGGGAGTGACGCCTATCAAGCGTGGTTTCGACCGTTCGCTTAATGCTCCTACAGGTGGATTCTATTTTTCGACAGACAGAGATAAACCTGCTGCCAATAAAAAGAATAACAATAAAAAGAACAACGAGAACAGCGGTAAAAAGAAACTTTACCGAAATGATGTCCGTATTCCTTTCAATGACCCTTCGTTGCCCAAAGACTGGTACTCATCATATCTGTGGACCAAGTGCGGACTCGATTTTGCCGATGAGGCAATGGCTGACGGCAAGCCTTTCTTCTGGTATCTTGCTTTCAATGGTGCGCATTTCCCGCTTCAGGCACCTGCTGAAACAATAGCAAAATACAGAGGCAAATACAAGAAAGGATGGGATGCCATACGCGATGCCAGATACAAGAAACAGATTGAGTTGGGACTGTTCTCGAAAGATGAAAAGCTAACTCCCCGTAATCCTAAAATCAAGGCATGGGACGAACTCACACCCGAAGAACAGGACCGTCAGGATTTGATTATGTCCATCTATGCAGCTACGGTAGAAGAAATCGACCGTAATATCGGTCTTCTTATGAAGCATTTGGAAGAAAAAGAACAGTTTGACAACACTCTTATTCTATTGTTGTCCGACAATGGCGGTAATGCGGAAGGAGGTCTTTACGGCAAGTGTCTCGGAAAGAATCCTGGAACAGTAGGCAGCAACATATGGCTCGGCACAGCATGGGCTGATGTAGCCAATACTCCTTATTATCTGTATAAACACCATGGACATGAAGGAGGATGTAACACACCTCTTATAGTATCCTACCCTAATGGTATAGACAAGAAGCTTAACGGTACAATAGATAAGGTGAACTATGGACATATCACCGATATTATGGCAACTCAGGTTGAACTCACCGGAGCTGAATATCCAGAAGTAAGAGATGGTCATAAAGTTCAGCCTATGGAAGGAACTTCACTTCTTCCTATGCTCGAAGGAAAGAAAATCAATCGTACAAAACCTATCATAGTTGAGCACGAAGGAAACAAGATGCTCCGTTATGGCGATTGGAAGATAGTTCAGGAATATACCGAAACAGAGTGGATGCTTTATAATATAAAGAAAGACCCTACCGAGATGTGCAACCTTGCCAAGGAAAATCCTAAGAAACTTAAAGAACTGGTTTCATTATATAATTCCGAAGCAAAGAGAATTGGTGTTGAGCCTGAAATAAAATTCAAGGTGGGCGAGTGGTATACACCTGTAGATAAACATTAAAAAATGAACTATACATATCTGTAGGTCACATTAAAAACGCAATTTGAACATTTCTACTGCTAATTTATGATTTATTTCTATTTAAAAAGATAAAGAGATAATACTTTTGTCGTGATGTATTTTTTGAATTGTTAATATTTAAAACTTAATTTATGGAAAGTACAAAGAGAATCCCCTTTTTATTTTGTCATTCAGTTTTGCATTGCTGCTTTAATGTTGGCACAGCAAACGATTGGAGTAAATACCTTACATAATCGGATGGTTTGTTTTCATTTTTGAATTTAGAGGTCTTTTAAAATAGGAATCTGATTTTGGAATGTTTGCGAGAGAAAATTTTTTAGATTAAATATTCAGTAGTAATTTAAAGTTTTTGTTTATATGAAAAAGAGATTATTGTTAACTTTTTTATCGGTTTTATCTATAATTCCTACTATTAGAGGTCAGGAAATAGGAGCGAATTTTAATGAATCAATCAGTGAGCCTCTCAAGCAAGTGAATTTATTGAAAAAATCAGGAGTAACTTGGGTTAGAGGTTTTATAG
>NZ_DXVR01000173.1:0-2351 GCF_019417265.1 Bacteroides sp. | reverse complement strand
GTTATAGTGCGTGTAGGCGAAAAAGGTGAGCGTATGCCTCTTACTATTGCTGAGGCAGATCCTGTAAAAGGTACAATTACTTTAGTTGTACAGAAAGTGGGATTGTCTTCAACTCGTCTGTGTGAACTGAATGAGGGAGATTATATTAATGACGTTGTAGGACCTCTTGGCAAGGCGACACATATTGAAAATTTCGGTACTGTAGTTTGTGCCGGAGGTGGAGTAGGTGTTGCTCCTATGCTTCCTATCGTTCAGGCTCTTAAGGCAGCCGGAAACAGAGTGATTACTGTACTTGCCGGACGTTCAAAAGAACTTATTATTCTTGAAAAAGAAATGCGTGCAAGTTCTGATGAAGTAATAATCATGACTGATGACGGTTCATATGGAAAGAAAGGTTTGGTAACTGAAGGTATAGAAGAGGTTATCAAGCGTGAGAAGGTGGATAAATGTTTTGCCATCGGTCCTGCCATAATGATGAAGTTCGTTTGTCTGCTCACAAAGAAATATGAGATTCCTACAGATGTATCTTTGAATACTATAATGGTGGACGGTACAGGTATGTGTGGTGCTTGCCGTATCACTGTCGGTGGTAAGACTAAGTTCGTTTGTGTGGATGGTCCTGAATTTGATGGCCATCAGGTGGATTTCGATGAAATGCTGAAACGTATGGGAGCATTCAAGGAAATCGAAGTAGAAGAAATCCACAAACTTGATCCTAAACCGGATACATGCGAAGCTGTAAAACCGGCTGACGACCGTTCTGCACAGTGGCGTGAAGAATTGCGTAAAAGTATTAAGCCAAAGGAACGTACTCTTATCCCACGCGTTCATATGAACGAACTTGATCCTGAATATCGTTCACACAGCCGTAAGGAAGAGGTAAATCTTGGTCTTAACGAAGAACAGGCTCTTACAGAAGCAAAACGTTGTCTTGACTGTGCAAATCCTTCATGTATGGAGGGCTGTCCGGTAGGAATTAATATACCGACATTTATAAAGAATATCGAACGCGGTGAATTCCTTGAAGCGGCACGTGTGTTGAAACAGACAAGTGCACTTCCGGCTGTTTGCGGACGTGTTTGTCCACAGGAAAAACAGTGTGAGTCTAAGTGTATCCATCTGAAAATGGGTCATGAAGCTGTTGCTATCGGTTATCTGGAACGCTTCGCTGCCGACTATGAACGTGAAAGCGGACAAATCTCTGTTCCTGAGATAGCAGAAAAGAAAGGTATCAAAGTTGCTGTAGTTGGTTCTGGCCCTGCAGGACTTTCATTTGCCGGCGATATGGCCAAGATGGGTTATGACGTAACAGTATTCGACGCATTGCACGAAATCGGTGGTGTATTGAAATACGGTATTCCTGAATTCCGTCTGCCTAATAAAATTGTTGATGTAGAGATTGACAACCTGTCTAAGATGGGAGTAAAATTCGTGAAAGACTGTATCATCGGTAAGACTGTAAGCGTTGAAGATCTTGAGAATGAAGGATTCAAGGGGGTATTTGTTGCTTCAGGTGCCGGACTTCCTAACTTTATGAATATCCCAGGAGAGAACTCTATCAATATTATGTCTTCAAATGAGTATCTTACTCGAGTAAATCTGATGGATGCTGCAAGCGAAGATTCTGATACTCCTGTCACATTTGGTAAGCGTGTAGCCGTAATAGGTGGCGGTAACACTGCTATGGACTCTGTCCGTACAGCACGTCGTCTTGGTGCGGAAAAGGCGATGATTATCTACCGTCGTTCCGAAGCTGAAATGCCTGCTCGTCTTGAAGAAGTTAAACATGCCAAGGAAGAAGGGGTTGAATTCCTTACATTGTATAACCCTATCGAATATATTGCAGATGAAAAAGGACGTGTAAAACAGGTTGTTCTTCAGAAAATGGAACTTGGAGAACCTGATGCTTCAGGCCGTCGCAGTCCTGTTGCCATACCGGGTGCAATAGAAACAATAGACATAGATATGGCTATCGTCAGTGTAGGTGTATCTCCTAACCCAATCGTTCCTAATTCTATTCCGGGACTTGAACTCGGACGTAAAGGTACAATAGCTGTAAATGAAGATATGCAGTCTTCTATTCCTACTATATATGCCGGTGGTGATATTGTTCGTGGTGGTGCTACTGTAATCCTTGCTATGGGTGACGGTCGTCGTGCTGCAGCTGCTATGGACAAACAGTTAAGTGGCAAATAATGTTTTAAAAGTATTTGCAAAGTGTTTTAAAAAGCTTTGCAAATACAATAATTCCTCAACAAAACAATGGGAGACGGATTTTTGATGTCCGGCTCCCATTGTTTTGTATGCTCGGCATGAGTATTAGCTAACGGGTGCAAGTCCCCAATGAGCCC
>NZ_DXVR01000172.1:0-2497 GCF_019417265.1 Bacteroides sp. | reverse complement strand
ACCCCAGTCAATGCAGCCGTCTACCTGGTTCTCCAGAAGGTAACGTATCAGTTTCACGCAGGTTTCCCGTTGGTCAGCATCAATTTCATCACGAACATCCATCAGGTAATCTTCATACCAATCATAAGGATAGATATCCCCATAAGTCTCCCTGTAGTCTTCTTCTGGATCTTCGTCATACACCTCTTCCGGATCGTGATCAAACGTAACCGCAATATGCTCAAGCTCATTTATATCTGTCTCGTGGTCGTAGAGGTAGTAAAGGAATGAATCACTACCGCCCATTCCGCTATAGGCCCGCGAAAACCATTCGCCTGCAAGTTCCTCCTCATCTGATCCATTTCTGTGCCATCCACTTAAATCACCAACAAACGCTTCCAGAAGCTGCACCGGATGCTTAAAACCGGCTTTAAAGGTATAATGCAGCAGAGCATGATACTGCTCATCTGTAAGCTTTGGGCTTATATCTCTGTCTGCTTTTGTCGCAAGATCGGACGCTCTCTGTTCTCTGTCTAATATCATTTTATCTCTCCCTTTAGGCATAATATTTTATAATGCTGTATTGTTTATTCTCTAGGTGTCCCCTTCCAGTCGATTTTTTGACCGCATCCATGACAATAATTCGCCAATCTCGCTGCATTTGGCCCCCAGCCCAAACGGGTACCACAATTGGAGCATGTATACAGCGTACCTTTTTTTACATCATGCAAGGCTCCAAGTGGATGAACCTCTATTCCCTTTTTGAGTGCTCTCTTTGCAACTTCCATGGCTTCGTGAAATTTCTTTACTTCGTCCTCTGTTCCATTTATTTTAACATTCATTTTCTGAATTACCTTTAATGCCTCATTTTCCATCATCTGACATACACCTCCGTATCTCATTTTACAAAATTGTCTGTAAACTACATATGATTCTCACTCAATTATCCATTTTAATAGCAAACATTTATCTTGTTAATCAAGTATATTTCTATATTATTCCTGGCCATATCCTCATTCTTTATGTCAACCATTTTTGCTAAATATACCATAGATCGCTTCGCAATTGTCGAATGCTTTATATCTTTGTGATTGGTATATTGTCAAAAACAAAGTACTCCCTTTTTTAAGGGGGCATATGTTGCAATTTAATTATAACTAACTGGTGCGAAAAAAGGAAGTCGCAAAAGTAAAACGTTATACTTAATATTAATTCACCAAAATCACCGCAACACCCCGTTGCAATAAGTCTGACGGAATTTTGGTTCCACTGATTTTGTGGAAAATGTGGATGTGCATTTATTTGGTAAGGAACAAAATAAGAGCCCCCTCTCGGAAGCCCTTAGAGAAATATCTTTTAATGTATTGTTTCTGCATAAGGAGCGTTTTGGCAGCTCTACAACTTTAATGCATTATAAATATCATTAACGTTATAATCCGGAGCAAAGTCAGGAGCTACATTCATAATTTTTTGAATCAAAGGAACGTCTTGCTCAACAAGATCATTTGCAACTTCCTCTGCGGAAGAAAATTTCTGCATTTTTACACAGACTTGCTTAATTAACTGCATAATTCTGCCTTTTTCAATGCCTTCCTCATGTGCCTGATTTCTCATTATTTCCATCTCACGACACATAATCTCCACTCCTCTCTCATCTTCTTTAAAATACCGGACACGATCTGCAAGAACCTTGTTGTACATATCCTTTGCATCTGTACAACTAAAATCATGCATCAATCGTCCAAGTTTTGTTTCATCCTTAATCTGGGAATTTACATATATAATATGTTCCTCATCCTCAAATAATTTTCCAGTTTCCCTTACTACCCGGTCTATATGATAGATCGGGAGTCCCGCCTTCATGACATCATTTTCTGTAATAAAGATCACGAAAGTCTCATTCAGATCCTCATACTGATCACCTGGTTCGGTGACATTCGCATCGATCAGTGCACTGTTGTATCGGGCTCTCTTAGCGCCGGCACCTCTGTCACTCCGTTGAACCTCTACATTAAATACGCGATTGTGACTATCGACTGCAAGAATGTCCAGCTTTACGGATCGTCCCTGCAAATTCTTAATACCACGCTGGCTGTGTGCTTCCAGAACACGGATACCTTCATCGTTCAGGATTATCCGCAGTAACAGTTCCGCACACGAGATATCTTCAAATACTTTAGTCATGAAGTCATCGTCCAATAAGCGGAAACCTCTAAGTCTTTGCAGATCTTCCTGATGTTTCTTCTCAAAATCCATTCATCTTCCTCACTTTCTCTGTAATGTTTTATATAAACAGGGAAAGTCTCTCCATAGACAATGCCCTGATCATATCGACCTCAGGGCAATGCCCACTCATTTTAAATTATTCTATTCCTGCCATTAATGCCAGAGCCACGCTCCAGCCACTTCCTGATCCAAACGACCTGTTTTTGAAAGTTAATAATGTACAATGTTATCTTACCATAATATAAACAAAGTCTCAAGATTTCCTCCGGTATTTCGTCATTACTCCGCACCT
>NZ_DXVR01000171.1:0-2498 GCF_019417265.1 Bacteroides sp. | reverse complement strand
AAATTGCAAAATACTGAGTAGCAAAGAAAAGCATAAATTTACCATCAAACTTGGGATAAATACTCTCTGATGAAAGAGTATTTCAAATCCAGCCGTTCCTCTCTCATCGTAAGGGATGGAATCACCATGCATAAAGAGGATGAGCTGTTACTGGACAAGATTATCAAATTCATTGAAGATAATATTGATGACGAATCCATAAACCCGGATTCTCTCGCAGACTTTATAGGAGTAAGCAAAGCGGGATTGTACCGTAAACTCAAAGAATTGACGGAAAAGACACCAAGCGAATTTGTCCGTACCATCCGCCTGGAATATGCAGCGGGACTATTAAAGACCACCAAACTCACCGTTACTGAGATTATGTATAAATCGGGCTTCTCAAACAAGTCTTATTTCTACCGGGAGTTTGCCAAGTTATACAACACTTCTCCCAAAGAATACAGGAGCGGACAGACAGAAGAAAAAGATACTTAATAACCATCTAACAATAAAGAAACAATGAGAAAACTTTTTATTGTATTGGCGCTCTGCGGTGTGTCAATACTGAATGCGCAGCAACTGAATGTCGCTTCTTATAATGTACGAAACAGTAACCCGAACGATGCCAAAGCCGGAAACGGCTGGGAACAGCGTTGCCCGGTACTCACCCAGTTGATCACCTTTCATAACTTCGATATATTCGGAGCGCAGGAAGTGAAACATAACCAACTGGAAGATATGTTGAATGCCCTGCCGCAATACAGCTATATAGGCGTAGGACGGGATGACGGGAAAACGAAAGGGGAATATGCGCCTATCTTCTACCGGAAGGATAAATTCAAGCTACTCAAATCCGGGAATTTTTGGTTATCGGAAGATACCTCGAAGCCGAATAAAGGATGGGATGCAGCCTATACCCGCATCTGTACATGGGGAGAATTCAAGGATATTACAGGCAAGTTCAGATTCTGGTTCTTTAACCTGCACATGGACCATATCGGAGTAGTGGCACGTCGCGAAAGTGCCAGGTTAGTTATCAGCAAGATTAAAGAGATGTGTGGCAAAGACCCCGTCATACTCACTGGAGATTTCAATGTAGACCAGACCAGCGAAAGCTATCAAGTACTTCATGAATCCGGAATATTATCAGACTCTTATGAGGTCGCGCAACTGAGATATGCAACTAATGGAACATGTGCGGGATGGAATCCGAACACATATACTCCCAACCGTATCGACCATATCTTCGTTACTAAAAACTTCGCTGTTGAAAAGTACGGAGTACTGACAGATACTTACCGAATTAAGAATGAAGCTACTGGAAAGTATGAAGCACGCATCCCTTCAGACCATTTTCCGGTGAAGGCGGTATTGAAATATGCCAAGTAAGCAAAGCAGAATTCGAAATGATAATATAAGCCTGTCAATGTTCTATTTTTAATATTCTGTTGGGAAATAGCTAGTTAGAAAATAACGAGCCAGAAAATAAACTGCATAAATAAATGCATGAGCATACAAAAAATAGCCTAATATTGCATAAAACCAAACAAGATATGCATCTTTCTCTATTCGGAAATATTGCTGTCCGATAAAACTTTTTAAGCGCAGACCAAATTAGGGCTGGCACCTATTGCAGGAGTCAGCCCTTTGTGGTTATTTTGAAGTCGCTAAACTAAAATGAATAACCATGGGTAAAAGTACACATTTTCTCGGACAGCCGTTATATGGTCAGGTAATAAAATTGCTTGATAAGGCAGAAATTCTTGAAATCAGCCGTAAAAACGGCGGAGAACGTTACATTAAGCGCTTTGATGCCTGGACACATCTGATGACGATGCACCTGACTTCATCACTTTTGTTCGCCATCATATAGCGCAGAATGAAAATCAGCAAATTACGTAAAATAATTGGGTGGTTTTGGGTGGTGCAAGCAGAAAAAGTGTACTTTTGTACCATGTATGTACGTAAGAAACATAACCGTTCTGGCTCTACAAGTGTGGTGGTTGTCAGCAAAGCGAGTGGAAAGTATAAAGAAATAAAATCATTTGGTTCTTCTATATCCAAAGAGGGGATAGATTCATTGTGTGAGCAGGCAGCCACATGGATACGTTCGTTCGGTTACCAGCAGGAACTTGATTTCGATGACCGCAAGGGAAAAGAAGTCGAGGAGACGAAGCGTTTTCTCAGCAATATCGATAACGTGTTGATCAACGGCACTCAGCTTCATAATGAACTGACAAACTACCAGCGTTCGCAGATTGGTGTGGAAGTGGTTATACACAAGAATGTCAATTATAAGAATTCACCGCTCTATGCAAAGATTCGCGCTGATGTTGAAAAGCTTTTGAAAAGGATTTGAAAAGGTGGTCAGTGAACGGCTAATGAACGTGTTATGAACGGTATTTGAATGCTGTTAGAATGCCGTTAGAATACTATTCAAACAGCGTTCAAACACCGTTCACGGTAGTGTAAAATAAACTGTGTCACGCATTATTTTTCTCTATAAAACTCATCGG
>NZ_DXVR01000170.1:0-2644 GCF_019417265.1 Bacteroides sp. | reverse complement strand
ATCGGGAAGCCCAGCAGTCGAAGTGGGTCATGTTCAGCTCTTGCAGGCGTTCATATTGAAGATAACGCTGCATGGTGTAAAGCTCATAAGGTAGGAAACGCCACGCCATACTTCCTTTCGTCCGTGGTCTTGGCGTAACCCCCTCCAGAACCGTGCTTACACCTCTCGATGTACACGGCTCGCCATCTTTCATAGTTTAAGTGATTTTGTCTTTGCTTCTTCGTAGCATTTCGGGCAGAGAGCCAATGACTTCCGCCTTTTCAGTAACATCAGTTCATCAAATTCATTATCAGCGTTCAAATCTTTTAAGCGCTTTACATGGTGCATATACACTTTCGCGGGGTTTGCTCCGCACATCTCGCATTGTCCGCTTTTTAAACGTCCTGCAAGACTATTCGGTTTTATCTGCCCTCTGTATTTCGGCATAATGTCTACAAATTCAGGTGCGATATTGTTATTACGCCTAAATCCTTCATTGTAAAACTCACACCGCTTTGTTCCACTCTTGGTTTTGTAATCTGCGCCAAAGTCGCCCTTTACGCTACGGTATTTCTTATACATCTTCATAACAGAAGAATTATATTTTGCCGCCAACGTCTTTAAACAGCTTCCACGCATGATAGAATGAAATTTCCCCAGATTGCATACATTGATTGCTAACCTGTAATAATTGTACAATCCTCTGATTTCAGAATTATATTTACTGATGATTGCCACATCGTCTAATGGCATAAGCGCCCCTCTGTGGAGTGGCTTCCAAATCTCTTTGCCGTTTTCGTCTTTTTTGATTTTAAACGCACCGTATTCGTGCAGTTTCGCAATCCATTTTTCTTTCGGCATATATAACTGCACTTTTCCATACCACACCCGTTGCAGACCTTTTTTCGTCCGCTTTGTGTCCTGACTTCTTGATATTCTTATGTCGTATCCAAGATACCGCACCTTTTCAGAGGAATGGGTAACGTGAGTTTTCTCCTCCGACATTGTGAGATTTAGCTTGTCTTTTAGAAATATCTTTACCTGTTCCTTGATATTTTCAGCATCCTGCTTTGAACCTGTTATTGAAATCAGGAAATCGTCAGCGTAACGGTTGTATTGAAGTCTTTTGTAATTCTCATCCATCTCGTCTAAATGTGGTGTGGACAACATCACTTTCCTTGCTTCTTTAAATGCTGCTAGGTTTGCTTCTGTGCGCTCTATTTCCAGATTTTTCTGCGCTTTCCGATAAGCCCAGCGTACCTTATCATGGTCTTTGTGGACTTTACGGCTTCTTGTATCGCCTTTGTCAAAACTCTTTTTCATCCTTGCCATGAACTCATCAAGTTCATTCAGATAGATGTTGGCAAGTATCGGACTGACACCGGAGCCTTGTGGACTGCCGGAGTACGTTTCATGGTATGTCCACTGTTCCATATATCCTGCCCTTAGAAACTTCCACATCAGCGATATGAACGCTTCATCTTTTATGCGCTTTCTCAAAAGCTGTATTGTGATATGGTGGTCGAAGCTGTCAAAACAAGCCTTAATGTCTCCTTCGATTATCCACTTTGCACCAGTGAACAGCGTTACGATTTCTTTTAACGCTGTGTGGCAACTTCTTTTCGGTCTGAAACCATGTGAATTATCAGAGAATGTCGGCTCATAGATTGCTTCAAGTATCATACGGACAACTTCCTGTAACAGTTTATCGTCCGTTGACGGAATCCCCAATGGGCGCTTTTTACTGCTGTTTTTCTTCGCAATATAAACACGCCTTGCAGGGTTCGGCTGGTATGAGTGGTCTCTCAGCTTCTGAATGAGCTTTTCAATGCGCTCCATGCTCATACCGTCAAGAGTGAATCCGTCTGCACCTGCCGTCATGCTCCCCTGAGAGGTCGCAATATTCTGGTATGCAAGCAGATAGAACTCTGGGTTGTACAGGTTACGGTATAATCTCTCGTACCTGTACTCTTTGTTTTTTGCTTTTTCACTTAAACTTTTCAATACATTTTCGGGACTTCTCATAATGCCTCACGCACCTTTCCTTATTATTTGTATTGAAGAAAGACTGTCTCCCTTCGCCATGTGGACGGCTTTCCCGTCCTCGGACTACTACGGAGACTCTGTTGCCATAGTAAATATTCAGAGTCACTTTTCTCATAGCACTCATAGCCGATTTTCGGCATTTTACCTTAGGCAATCCCCGTTTAGAACTGTAATAACATAAGCCTGTTATGATTTCGGATGTGACGTTCGTCGTTTTCCATTATCCTATGGCTGATTTACTCTGGGTATCTTGTGGATACGCATGGCCGACTCATATCCACCAGAGTACATGCGAGTATAACTTCCTTACGCATGGAGCAACATTTTGCCCAATCTCCGACTGTCATTCAGGCAGTTTAGCTTTCATCCTTATTCATAACTTTTCGCCACTACCACGCAAACACTTTGGAAGTTTCCGTGTTTCGTGCCCTCCGACATGCTACACTCCCCATCGGGTTTCCCCTTTTGGATAAGTCGGGTGACGATAGGGTGCGGATTATTCCGCTTTGATACCTTGCCCTATTACTTGCTCAAGGTAAGATTATTACAGCCCCTTACGGGCGCACGGTCATGGAGTTGCTGACCGGTGTGCCGGTGGCAAAGATCACGCCACGGTTTC